>WLIL01000187.1 GCA_009702245.1 Actinomycetota bacterium | reverse complement strand
TTGCGGGGGGTTGATATGGGCGCTTGGGGTCTAGGTCTTCTACTGGCAGCCTCCCTGGTCTTTGGCTTTATCTATCGGGCTAAACGCGGACGAGTCCATCCGGCTAAGTCCCTCTCGCGAGATCGTGCGCCCAGCGCACTAGATCTCTCGCCACTCACTGTGGAGTTAGGGAGTCGGGGCAGCTTTATTCAATTCTCTTCGGCCTTTTGCACTCCCTGTCGAGCGACCCGACTCCTTCTTGAAGGCGTGGCAACTGCCAACCCAGGTTTTATTCATCACGACATAGACGCAGAAGCTCATCTCGAGTTAGTCAGACGCCTACACATTCTCTCCACTCCCACCACCATCATTCTCGACCGCAATGGTGTGGAAGTCGGTCGGGCCTCTGGTGCTCCTAAGCGAGACGACATCGAACGGGTGGTTGCTTCCCTTCGATAGATCAGCGCTGCTTGTTGCGTAGGCGTTGAAAATGCAAAGGGTTTGCAATTAGCGGATCTCTACACATGGCTTTACCATTTACCCATGTTTACCAATGAGTTGACCAAGAGGCGGACTATTGATTTCTGCCGTCTTACCAGCTCGCGCTGTCGTGCCTAATTAATTCAACGCAAGTAATTGCAATTAATTCTGCCCACGCCAGCGATGAAAGGTAACAAAAGATGGAAATCGATATCCGCGGTCCACGTTTCGGAGCGATCCTCACCCTCGCAGTATTAGCAATCGCATTCTTTACTGGATCCGTATGGGTACTGGCTCTTCAGACGGTGGTATTTGCACTCGGTGCATCTCGCGGACCACATCGTTCACCTTATGGAATCTTCTTTGCGAAAGTTGTGAAGCCTCGGATCTCTCCCACCAAAGAGCGAGAAGATAGTCGCGCACCACAATTTGCGCAGGCCGTAGGTTTGGTTTTTTGTCTGGTAGGTCTCGTTGGAGGATTTAGTGGTATCGCGCCGCTCTTCTATGTAGCCACTGGATTTGCGCTTGCAGCATCTTTTCTCAACGCGATCTTTGGACTCTGTTTAGGTTGCGAAATGTATTTGATAATCAAGCGCTTCTCGCGCACTAAAGAAACTGTGGGGGCTTAAATGTCAAGGGAAACATCGTTAGTAAATTCAGATTGGGTTTCACTCAATCTCTCGACCTCTGGGGTCGTATTAGTCGAGGTTGATGAAGATACTGATGCCTACGAGAAGGGCCATATCGCGGGGGCTGTGAAATTGCACTGGCGCGATGACTTGCAAGACAAAGTTCGCCGAGACATTGTTTCTAAATCTGACTTTGAGAAGTTGCTTTCGGATCGTGGTATTGCCAACGATGACACTGTGATTCTTTACGGCGGGAATAACAACTGGTTTGCTGCTTACGCCTACTGGTACTTCAAGCTCTATGGCCATAAGGATGTTCGCCTGCTGGATGGCGGGCGCAAAATTTGGGAGCTTGAATCACGCGAGCTGACGACAAATGTTTCTACTCGTCCTGCTAGTAAGTATGTAGCTACCGAGCAAGATCACTCGCTTCGCGCATTCCGTGATGAAGTACTTGCTGCGATTGGTAAGTTAAATCTGGTTGATGTGCGATCTCCACAAGAGTTCAGCGGAGAGTTGGCGGCGCCAGCCCACCTGCCACAGGAACAGGGCCAAGTCCGCGGCCATATTCCGAGTGCAAAGAATATTCCTTGGGCGAAGAGTGCTAACGAGGATGGCACCTTCAAGAGCGATGCTGATCTTGCAGAGCTTTACAAGGGAGCGGGAGTCAATTTGGCAACCGACACCATTGCTTACTGCCGTATTGGCGAGCGGTCCTCGCATACGTGGTTTGTGCTTCACGAACTTCTTGGGATTAAGAACGTGAAGAATTACGACGGATCGTGGACAGAATACGGCTCACTCGTCGGCGTACCTGTGGAGCTGGGCGCGTGATCACTTGCGGGGCAAAAGCTGGAGGCCCTTCTCTTGATGGGATCGATGTATCGAAAAGTGCGATAGTTCAGGGCATTGCACTTATAAGCGGTGAGCCAGTGGGCCGGGGGTATGTGCGCTTACTGGATGCTCAAGGTGATTTCACCGCCGAGGTACCGACATCGAGCGAGGGGCAATTCCGGTTCTTTGCCTCGCCAGGGCAGTGGAGCGTTCGACTCCTGACGGCTGGAGCCACCTGTGAAGCGGAATTCTCCCTGCGCATCGGTGAGCCGGTAGATCTCGTACTTGAAATAGCTTCCTGACCGTAGAATGCGCGTATGCCTGACGATGAGATTCGCGCTCGTGGCTTACGCCTGACCCCTCAACGCCAGTTGGTATTAGATGCTGTTCGCGAATTAGGGCATGCCACTCCTGAAGAGATTGCCCAAACGGTGCGCCAAATGCACGCTGGCATCAATCTTTCTACGGTCTATCGAAACCTAGAGACGTTAGAGACTGCTGGATTTATTATCCATACGCATTTAGGACATGGTGGCGCCACTTATCACGCGGCCGACGAAATTACACACTTGCACTTGGTCTGTGGCGACTGCGGAAAAGTTGATGAGTCCGAGCTAGAAGATGCCAAAGATTTTGTTGATCTGATTCTGAAGAAGCGTGGGTTTGCCACTGATGTAACTCACTTTGCAATCTATGGAACGTGTGCCGCATGCCAAGAGAAGTAACAAGTGAAGTGAGTAGCCGCGTGCTCGTTGAAAGTGGTCCTGATCAAGGCGCGCTCTGGCACTCTGGGTCATTTGTGCAAGAGCAACGCGCGCTTTATGAAGGGCGTGGTTGGGCTGATCTAGGTCATCGACCCGTTATCACCGTAAGCGGGATAGATCGACTTACTTGGTTGCACTCACTTACCACGCAAGATCTCGAGAGACGTGCTCCTCATCAATGGACACAGGCATTGATCCTCAGCCCACACGGACACGTGGAACATCACTTACTACTTGTAGATGATGGTGTCACCACGTGGATGCATGTAGAACCAGAAACTGCGGATGAGCTCGTCACATACTTAGAGTCTATGAAGTTCATGCTGCGCGTCGAGGTCGCGAA
>WLIL01000186.1 GCA_009702245.1 Actinomycetota bacterium | reverse complement strand
GAAAGGCATTCTCGATCTCTCTACCTGCACCGAGTGTGGTCGTTGCCAATCGCAATGCCCTGCATGGAATACCGAGAAGCCACTCTCGCCGAAACTATTGATTACTGCCATGCGCGATCACGCATTCGCAAAAGCCCCCTATTTACTAGCGCTTTCCGATGATCAGAAAGCTGCCCTCACCGACGAACAACGCGCAGAGGCAGAGAAGTCTCTTATTGGAGACATCATCACTCCTGAAGTTCTCTGGTCATGCACCACGTGTGGTGCGTGTGTGAATCAATGCCCTGTTGATATCGAGCATGTAGATCACATCGTTAATATGCGTCGTCACCAAGTGCTCGTGGAATCGGATTTCCCCACCGAACTCGGTGGCACTTTCCGTAATCTCGAAAGCAAGGGCAACCCTTGGGGGATGAACTCTTCGCAACGCAACGACTGGATCACTGAACTCGACTTCGAAGTCACTGTGCTTGATGGTCCTATTGCACCTGAAGTGGAGTATCTCTTCTGGGTGGGTTGCGCAGGTGCGTACGAAGACCGCGCAAAGAAAACCACTAAGGCAGTCGCTGAACTTCTCCACCGTGCTGGCGTTACCTTCGGCGTGTTAGGTGAAGGCGAAACATGTACCGGGGATCCTGCCCGTCGCGCCGGCAATGAATTTCTCTATCAAATGCTCGCGGCACAAAATATTGAGATGCTCGGCGAAGTATTTAAGGAACGCGAAACGAAGAAGGTTGTCGTCACCTGCCCTCACTGCTTTACCACCCTCGGTCGCGATTATGAGCAACTCGGGATGAAGCTTGAAGTTGTCCATCACACGCAACTACTCAACAAGTTAGTGCGCGATAAGAAACTCATTCCAGTGGCACCGGTGCAGCAACAGATCACGTATCACGATCCTTGTTACCTCGGTAGGCACAATCAGGTCTACACACCACCACGGGAATTGCTCGAAGCAAGTGGAGCCACCATTGTCGAGATGCCACGTAACTCTGAACGATCCTTCTGCTGCGGCGCCGGTGGCGCACGAATGTGGATGGAGGAGAAAATCGGCGCGAAGATCAACGTCACTCGCGTCGAGGAAGCCCTCACCACTGCGCCTTCAGTGATTGCGGTGGCATGTCCCTTCTGTCGCGTGATGGTCTCTGATGGCGTGGACTCCAAGAAGCAAGAGGGCGCGGCACCAGAGAGCCTTGAAGTTCTCGATGTGGCTCAAATGCTCCTAAAATCCTTGGGATAACGGCCAGGTAGCCCTACGACCCTCGCTCGGTAAATCTCTTATTTCTCCAGTAACCTGACCTCTATGAAGAAGTTCTGGGGTCTCGTGCTCAGCGCGCTGCTGAGTCTTACGCTCGCACCACTTACTTCAGCACACGCAGCCAGCGATCCACATGGGCCGCGATTGATTTATGGCGCTCCTCTACGTCATGCGCTTACATCGTGCGCCTCTAATCCTGGTAATGCGATCGCGTGTATCGAGAGCGTCACTATGACCAGTTCAAGTGACGCGACTCCAGTAGGTGGACGTATTACCTCGATGCAGATCCCGACCGATGAGCGTTATGCGAACTCCGAGCGCCCCATCACAGCTCCAGAATCTTCAACATTGCCGGCGACTATCAATATCCCTGTTCTCTCGATTTATGCGCCTGAGGGATGCCACGGCATCGGCACTATTCAGACTTTGCAGATTCGAATAGGGAATACAT
This sequence comes from Actinomycetota bacterium, assembly GCA_009702245.1. Taxonomy (GTDB): domain Bacteria; phylum Actinomycetota; class Actinomycetes; order Nanopelagicales; family Nanopelagicaceae. The sequence goes on along the minus strand of WLIL01000186.1, from coordinate 1,336 downwards.
GGACAGATCTGAAGAAGGAGCCAGCCTCCTCTACCTTTACAGATAGCAATTGCCCCACAAATATGCGTTATGCCGGTTTTAATTTCTCTGAGGCTGAAGGTACTGCGCTATTAGCTTCAGATAATATAAAGAATTCTGCTGCATACGGTGATCTCTCAGCGTTGAACAAGGCAAGTGCAAATAAGATCGAGGTTTCATCGGCTAATTTACGTTTTAGAATCGCTGACCCGAACGGTGCATGGGAATGGTTTTCGACAGAGAAATTACTCTTGTCATGGTCTCAAGTAGGCACGCCACAAGTCATCGAAGTCACACTGCCAGAAGCTAATCGCGGGTATTTCGAGGAGTGGACCTTCCCGAAGAATGGCAAAGCAGATTCCACCAACAATATTGCCGTTATTGCAGAGTTCCAGCCCTACAAAGCCACCTGGTGTTGGTCAGAGACGATATGCAATGACCGTCGTGAAGAGTTCTTACTCGCTATTCGTCCCACTACGACTCCGGGACTTTGGGAGGAGAGCCAAGCCGCCTCATTCACTATCACGATGCGAGCGGCTAAGTCATTTCAGTTTGGCGAAGTAAGTGGCAGTGCACAACGTGTTGTAGTGAAGTATGGAAAAGATCTTCCGCCGGTTAACGGCCAGGCAACTCGCGAAATTATTGCCACCTTCTCTCCAATCGCCACGGCGCGAGGTGGAACGCCCACAGAAATGGCGGTAAAGGCCACCATGATCACTCACGACGCAAACATTTGGATCTACGGCCAAAATAATGGAATCGTCGATGGACTAGGTGTGTGTGGGAAGATTGGAGGCGTACAAGTAGTTTCCAACGCGATGCACTCTCTGGATCCCTCGTGGAATGCAGAGACGGAATCCATCGAAGTGCGCCTCTCCACACCACATCTGCGCCCTGATGGGTCGGTCAATGTGGGTTATCTAGAGATTCGTATGCCGCGCGAGGCTGCGATGTGTATGTGGAAAGTCGATTTAGATGGCAATCTCAAAGCTTCGGTAAACATCACCTACGACGATGGGTCATCACCGAGTGTGGCCACTGTCGTAGGACAACGAATTGGAAATGATTACCTCATTGTTTCCAGCGGATTCCATTACTCTTCTCCGAAATTGGCGATCAAGCTTTCGAACTCTGCCTCGACCGATCAGACTCCGACAGCGCCAGAGGCCACCCCGGTGGTTGCGAAAACTAAGACGGTCTGTGTGAAGGGCAAGACCATCAAGAACATTGCACCAAGCGCGAAGTGCCCCGTCGGCTATGCCAAGAAAGTTGTTAAAGCTTAGCCACGCGGTACCCATCTTTACGATGCCCAATCTTG
>WLIL01000185.1 GCA_009702245.1 Actinomycetota bacterium | reverse complement strand
AGCTCGATCCCCGGCTCAGCCAAGGCAGCCCCGGCGGAAAGACTTCCGGTGGCGGGAACCAAACCGCCGCCCCCAGCGTCTTAGGTACTGAGAACCTCGAAGTAGAGCACAGGGAAGGAGGTCAGTTATGAACGAGAACGAGCAGAGCGGCGTCGATTTCAACGCCAGCGATCAAGGTAGTGATCCGATTCTGGATGCCACCAGCGAAGCAGCTATCGATGCCTTGCTCAGCAACGCGCAATTCATTACTCCGCCTCCTGGTCCGGTGGCCGATCGCTTCACCGCGATGCTCGCCATCGAAGTCGCTAAGCAGGAGAAAGAACTCCAGTACCAAGCATTTAAAGCCGCCGAGTTGGCACGCCATGAAGCAACTGTTGCCGCCGACGCCGCGCGAGCTGCGAACCCATTTGACCCTTCCGATCTCATTAAAGAAGATGACGGCGCGCAAATTATTGCCTTCAAGCCACGTGCTAAGTGGATTGCTCCAGTCTCCATCGCCGCTGCGTTAGTACTCGTTGCTGGTGTCGGTATTGGTGTTACAAACGGCAATCTCTTCTCATCAAATTCTTCCAGCTCGGTTCCCCTCGCAAGTGATATACCTACCGAGGAACCATCAGCTGAACCCACTGCGACAGATGCACCCACCACTGCACCTTCAAAGAAACCTTCTTCCAAACCATCTTCTGATGAATCACTTGCCGACCAAGGCGCCACAGATACTGGTGCGCTCTTAAGCAGGGGATCAACAGGTAAGACTGTGCCGATCGTGGAACTCTTCTCTGGTCTTGCTTACGACGAATCACTTTCAGAGATCGTGGATTACATCGGACCAGAGTCAGCTGTGGGCGGTCTTGGAGATCTTTCATCAGGAACGGCGGCATGCATCAAGTCGAACGGACTTGCCAAGTATGTAGCCGCTGTCGATAACGGTACTTACCGCGGTAAGGATGTGACCGCCGTCTTCTCACCTTTGAAGAAGGGTGGCTTCCGTATCACGTTGCTTAACAGCCGCTGCGGCAAGATGGCCATTCTTAGTATTAAGTAGCTATACCCAGCTTTACAATCAACGACGCCAAAAGAAGAAATACCGTGGACCGGTATTGTAATTCGGTGCGCAATCATCAGAGTTATCTACCAACCAATGCCATATATCCATCCCAATGAATCGAACGAAAAGGTAGATAAATGCAGCGATGAGGCCAACGAAAAATATCGCCCCAAAGAAACTCCCTACCGTCCATCCTGAATCGGATGTCGACTGAGGCTTATCCCAGACCACGTGATCCGACTCCGAAGAATCAGGAAGCCAAGTCGAGGGGGGTGGAGGTGGTACAGGTTTGGCTGCTGCGGCTTCCTTGGCCTTGAGGCGAGCTAACTCGGCGGCGCGAAATGCTTGATACTCCTGCTCTTTTCTTTCGGCAGCTAGCGCCGTCGCATCTTCACGAGAACGCTGCTCGCGCATCTCTGCTTCAAATCGCGCACGAAACTCTTCGTTCTGATCCATCTCTCTACCTCCGTTCAATTCACCAACGGGCGAGGATATATCCCGTCACTGTGCCAATGAGCAACGCCAACAACATCCAACGGGTGGGTTCTGAAATGCGCCACCAGGCTTGTGCAATACGAACGCGCACTGCTCGTAACTTCGCCGGAGAAATCATCCAGAAAATAATAACGATGGAGAGCAAAATTCCGCTGGGGTTATAGGCAATGCTTCCGGAGATGTCGCCCTGCACCAGCGCTCCGAATGAACGTGTCGTTCCGCAGAAGGGACATTGATGTCCGGTGATCAAACGAAACGGACAGAGGATTGGCCCAGAGGTGTATCCCTCGGTGCGCCTTGCACCCACCCACGTAAGTGCTGTTACGAAAAGTACAAGTGCATAACGGGCAACTGGGATTTCGCGAAAGAGCTTCGGCCAATAAGAGAGAGGGTGGGCTCTCTCCTGAGAACCCACCCTCTGCTTCATGTTGAGAACTTTATGCCAAAACCTTAAGCGTTGCTCAGGGCTTCAGAGAATGAACCCCAGAACATAAAGGAGAGCACCAAGCTGACAATTGAAATGATCAAACCGGCGATCGCAAGACCGCGTCCACCTTGGTTGGGATCCTTGCTCGTTTGTGACATTCCAATCGCACTGAAGACGATTCCGAGAACACCGCAGAAGAAGCTCAGGACGAAGCCAGTGATGGCCATTCCGTTGGTCTTCTTGGGTGTGGGGGGCATTCCAGTCATGTTTCCTCCATAGATATCCGGTGATTCACCTGGTTAGGGGATTTTCCAAGCCCGAGTGAATACTAAGCAAGCCTGGCAAAGAGTGCTCAACGAGACAAGCCTATTTGAGGAGTAATCTGGGCCCATTCGCACGCCATAACCTCGGGAGTCCCCATGCGTCGCATCTATCTCGCCCTGATCATCATCTCACTGGCAGTTGCCGGCAGTGTCAGCATCCAAATGAGTCCGGCCTCAGCTGCTGATCCCACGCCTGTAGTCACCATTCCACTCACCGGAACAGACGTCCCCGACCTAGGGGATGTTTTCGATGCGATGGATGTGTGCTTTGACTTTCCAAACTCCGTCGGGTGTGCAGCTTTTATGCCGTTTGTCGAGTTGATCGTGAAGTGCGCGGCTGATCCCACACTCAATATCTGCACTCAAGCTACCGCTTCGAAAACCGCTGCAGTAGTGGTCGCAGACCCATGTAGTGGATCTGGGGCTAGCAATAATGAATCGTGTAAGGGTGCGGTCATCATTGATCGCTCACCAGGATCGTTCTGTTACAAGAATCCCACCGATGCGAGTTGTACCGTCTCTGGAACCACCGCTATTACCGGTGATGCCGCGTGCGCCGTGAACGCTTTTCAAGAGGGTTGTAAAGATGCTGCGTTGAAGATCGATGGTGACGTGGTGCAGGTACCCACGGAGGGCAAAGTGAGTGTCGCAGATAGCATCAAGAAATATCTCGACAAGAACGGCATCGTCCTAGAACCAAAGAGCGTCACAGATGTATACGGAAATGAATTAACGAATCGAGAAGGTCAGATCATTTACCGCACCATCATCATCACGAGCACGGGAGTTCCCGTCACTGACGCAAACGGT
>WLIL01000184.1 GCA_009702245.1 Actinomycetota bacterium | reverse complement strand
GCGCTCATCGGTGGCGGATTCTCCTTCGCACACATTCCTGGAACTCGGTTCGAATACTCCAACCTTGCTTATGTGTTGGCTGGCCGAGTTGTCAGCCGGGTTACTGGAATCTATTTCACTGATTTCGTGCGCACTCGCTTCCTAGATCCATTGGGCATGAAAAACACACGCTTCAGCGACAATGAATTGGACCCTTCGCTGCTCACTCGTGGACATAAGAAGGTCGATGGTTCTTGGCTGCCGCTGGAATTCTCACAGCCTGGTGAATTCTCCGCTCTCGGTGGACTTTTCAGCACAGTAGAGGATCTGGCGATCTGGATTGGCGGAATGGGTAGCGCATTCGATCCGCATCCTGATACCAACCATCCACTCTCGCGTGCTTCGCGCCGCGAAATGCAGCAGGGGTATCGCATCATCCCGCCAAGTTCGCGCCTACCCTTCAGCGATCCGGCATCCGACGGCGAAACACTTGCCTACGGATTTGGCTTGGTAAATGAGAGTGACGTTCGCTTTGGAGTTACCGCCGGCCACTCGGGCGGATATCCCGGATATGGATCGCATATGCGCTGGCATCTCTCTTCAGGATACGGAGTGATTGCGTTAGCAAACGCAACGTATGCGTGGGCTTCACGCGTTGGCAAAGAATCCCACCTCGCACTTCTCCGACAACTCGACGTGCGCTCGCACCATGTTGCGTCTTGGCCCGCAACCAACTCAGCTCACACAAGCATTCGCAAACTCTTTGGCACCTGGAACGAAGCTGATGCAAAGTCCCTCTTCTCAAATAACGTTGATTTAGATCAGCCACTTGAAAAGCGTAAAGAATCGATTGCACATGGCATCACTTCAATTGGTGGACTCAAGGGGAGTGTTGACTCCATACGTACACCCTCTGCGTCTCAACTTTCATGGAATGAAATGGGTCAAGAGGGCCACCTCAATGTCTTCATACAACTCACACCAGAAAACCCACCCCTAGTACAAACCATGAACATCACCACAGTGCAATACCCCAAAGAGAATCTCCGCCTCATTGTGCAGAGTCAATTTGTGATTGCTTCATCAACGGCAAGTGCACTCGATGGACCACTCGCGCTTACCAATGAGTACGTGCGCGGCGACGGCACCTCCCATGTCACACAAGTGGCACGCGGAGTACGTGGCACGTGGCACTACACCGTGAAGATTAACCCCGTTACCGAAGAAGTACTCGAAAGCAGTGTCATACTGGCGCCAACGAACGAGACTTTCTTCATCAATTAGAACGAGGCATGCATGATTATCGACGTATGGTCAGACGTTGTCTGCCCATGGTGCTTTATCGGCCGTCGGCGGCTGCAACGAGCTTTAGTCGCCAACGATATTCGAGCGGAAGTGCGTCACCGTGCTTTCCAATTACAACCTGACTGGCCGGTCGGCGTGATCACCCCCACCGCTAAACTCCTCAAAGAGAAGTACGGACTCGACGACAATTCGTATCAAGAGATGCACGAGCGCGTGAATTCAATAGCTGCGGAAGAGGGCCTGCAGTACAAATTGGATAGAACGCTCTCCGGAAATACCCGTGACGCTCATCGGTTGCTTCTCTGGGCACAATCCCTTGGTGAAGGTGATGCACTCCTTGAATCCATGTACTCCGGATACTTCGAGAGGGAACTCCCCCTCTTCACCGAAGCAGATCTCTTGCCTTTGGTGGCTGGCGCAGGCCTTGATACTGCAACGGCGTCAGAGATCCTCCACTCCACGAACTTTGAAAGCGAAGTGGCAGCCGATGTGCAATTGGCGGCCCAACTTGGCGCCACCGGAGTGCCCTTCTTCGTGATAGATATGAAATACGGCATCTCAGGTGCCCAACCACTTGAAGTGTTTACTTCCACTCTTCAACGGGCGAGAAACGACTCCGATTAACCCCTATGCGTGAAGACTCTCTCACGCGAAGCCGTGAGAGTTTGTATCTCAGGTAAGTACTACCAAGAAGTATGTAGTGGGCGTCCTTCTGCATAACCTGCCGCAGATTGCACTCCGACCACCGCGCTTTCGTGCAACTCAGCCAGCGACGAAGCGCCTGCATAAGTACAAGCCGAGCGAATGCCGGCAATGATCGAATCCACCAGATCCTCAACGCCAGGGCGCGCTGGATCTATATACATACGTGATGTTGAGATGCCTTCTTCAAAGAGCGATTTACGCGCGCGATCAAATGCACCCTCGGTCGCCGTGCGCGCGGCCACCGCGCGAGATGACGCCATGCCATATGACTCTTTGTACTGTCGACCTTGTGCGTCAACGTGAAGGTCCCCCGGAGATTCCAAGGTGCCCGCAAACCAAGATCCGATCATCACATTGGATGCACCAGCCGCCAGAGCGAGCGCAACATCTCGTGGATGACGCACACCGCCATCTGCCCAGACGTGCTTGCCTAGCGCGCGCGCCGCTTCAGCGCACTCAAGGACCGCCGAGAATTGTGGGCGCCCCACGCCTGTTTGCATGCGCGTCGTACACATGGCGCCTGGACCCACGCCCACTTTAATAATGTCTGCGCCCGCGGCAACGAGATCACGCACCGCCTGCGCCGTCACCACGTTTCCAGCGACGATTGGAACTTTTGGATCGAGCGCACGTACTGCTTTGAGCGCTTCGATCATTTTCCGCTGATGGCCATGTGCAGTGTCAACAACAAGTGTGTCTACCCCAGCATCGAGCAGCACTTTAGCTTTTCCGGCCACATCTCCATTGATACCTACGGCTGCTGCTATACGAAGTTTGCCCTGCGCATCCAGAGCGGCATCGTAAAGCGTGGCACGAAGTGCGCCAGTGCGCGTCAAGATGCCAACCAACTTTCCAGCTTTATCAACTACGGGAGCCAACCGACGTCTTTCGTTGTTGAGGGTTTCAAAAGCCGAAATCGGATCAATATCCTCGGGGAGAGTAACTAGGTCAGCGCTCATCACTTGAGCCAGTTGGGTGAAGCGATCAACTCCATGACAATCAGCTTCAGTAATAATTCCGACCGGCTTGCCACCCTCGACTACGACCAAGGCGCCATGAGCGCGCTTTGAAATCAGATCGAGCGCATCTGCAACGGTATCTTGCGGCGAAAGCGTCATTGGAGTATC
>WLIL01000183.1 GCA_009702245.1 Actinomycetota bacterium | reverse complement strand
AGCTAAGAGAGCGCCCGCGATACCACCAGCAATGAAACCAAGAAGGGGGGAACCTGTCTTGTTAACTACGAGAAATGTTGTCACTGCGCCGATGAGCATCATTCCTTCCATACCCAGATTGATAACGCCAGCGCGCTCACTGATTACTCCTCCAATCGCGGCGAAGACAAGTGGCGTGCCAGTACCGATTGCGCCTGCAAGAGTAAGAATCAATACGGATTCTTGTGTCATACCGACACCTCTACTCTCTTAGAGACTTTCAGTCGGTAACGGACAAAGAGTTCACCAGCAAGGGCAAGTAGGAGAATCAATCCTTGCAAAGTGGTGGCGATTGCCGACGGAACTGATTCCGTACCCAAACTTTGAAGTGCAGATGCACTGTTCTGCAATCCACCAAACCCGATGGCGATAATGACAGCTCCAAATGGATTGAGTCGAGCAAGAGTGGCCACGATGATGCCTGCATAACCAAGGCCAATGGCCAGACCGTTCGGGTCTAGAGCATGCGCGCGGCCGGCAACTTCGCTCGCGCCAGCTAAACCAGCCAAACCTCCGGAAATGATCAGTACCGTGAAAGTCATGCGCTTTACAGGAACACCCGAGTAGCGCGCCGCATTAGGTGCATCTCCAAGAACCTTCATTTGATAACCGAAGCGCGTCTTACGAAGGAGGAACCAAATACCAACGGTGGCAACCAACGCTAGTACGAGTCCCCAGTGAATACTCTGCGTGCCAAAGCGAGGTAGCCAGGCATTTTGATCGAGCTTCTTCCCTTGTGGAAAGTTTGTTGAAGTGGGATCGCGCCAGTAAGTAGATGAACCGTAAATGAGATATCGCATAAGAAAGAGCGCAACAAAGTTGAACATGAGCGTGGTGATGATTTCACTGGTGCCAAACCATGCGCGAAAGAGCGCTGGCAGAGTCATCCAGACCATGCCGCCGACGATGCCAGCAATGAGTACAGCAGGAATCGCAAGTGCCGACGAAGATGTGCCGACTGCGATTCCCACGCCTGAAGCAAATATGCCACCGACAAAGAGTTGACCCTCTGCGCCAATTGAGTAGAGATTTACTCGGAAAGCCACAAGTGCAGCTAGCGCAGTGAAAATGAGTGGTGTTGCAGCAGCGAGAGTGTCACCGATGCCATAAAGGGTCGTGTATGAAGTTTGCGCCATCGTCTTGAAAACAAGGATGGCATTGTGCCCGGTGGCTTCCAAGAAGATCCCGCCCACGAGGGTGCCAAAAATTACGGAGAGAAGCGGCACCCCAATGAGGTGCCAAGATTTGACTGCACCACGTCGTTCTAACGAAATCTTCATGCGCTGGCCCCCGCCATGGCCAGACCAAGGGTGGTGACATCGGCACCTTCACCAGGGCACTCCATCACAATCTTGCCTTCGAAGATGACGTAAATACGATCTGAGAGCGCTCTCACTTCATCAAGATCTTCACTGATAAGCAGAATCGCACGACCTTGACTTCGGAGTTCGTTTAATTTGCTTCGCACAAACTCCACGGCGCCTACATCCAATCCCCAAGTAGGAGAAGAGACAATCAATACTTGCGGGTCGTGCCCGAGTTCACGCGCGAGAAGAACTTTCTGTACATTTCCACCGGAGAGCATTCGGGTTGCTGTCGAAGCCCCAGGAGTCTTGATGCTGTAGGCATTGATGGCTTCCTCAGCCTTAGCAGCAGCACTCTTATGATTCACAAGAAATGGAAGGTCTTCGGTAAGCAACATGTTCTCTGAGATAGAGAGCGAAGGCGCTAACCCCGTTCCGTTTCTATCCTCCGGAACGTATGAAAGTCCAGCTTTGCGAGCCGCAATTGAACCCTTGCTGGTGACATTTGTGCCGCAAATTGTTACCTGTCCATCAATAAGTGGCGTCAGACCAGCAATTCCTTCGGCCAGTGCGCGTTGGCCATTTCCTGAGACACCAGCAATACCGACGATCTCTCCGGCCTTCACCACAATTGATGCATTAGAGACGTGGCTTCGAGCACTCTTTGCAGTTAAGTCGCGTACTTCAAGTAGGGGTGCGCCAGCAGGTTTGGTGGCTCGGATCGCAGAGAGATCAACATCTCTACCTACCATCATGCGAGCGAGCTCTTCACGAGATGTGTCTGCCACTGCAGTATTACCAACAACTTTTCCATCCCGCATCACAGTGACACGATCAGAGATATCCATAACTTCGCCAAGTTTATGTGAAATGAAAATGACGCTCTTGCCCTCACTGGCGAGCGTTCGTACTGAGTCAAAGAGAGTGGTGACCTCTTGTGGTGTAAGAACACTCGTAGGTTCGTCGAGCAGCAAGACCTGCGCGCCTCGATAGAGCGTCTTAATAATCTCTACTCGTTGTTGCTCGCCGACTGTGAGTTCGTTGATGCGGGCCCTTGGGTCTACTGGTAGTCCGTAGCGTTCACCAATTTCACGAACCGCTTCTTCCACTTTTTTTGTGGAAAGAATCCAATTTTGCTTTCGGTCTCCAAGAGAAATGTTTTCGGCAACCGTAAATTGTGAAACGAGGCGAAAGTGTTGATGCACCATGCCAATACCAAGTGCTAAACCGTGGCGAGGGCTCTTGAGCGCCACTCGTGCCCCATTGAGTTCCACGTGACCAGCATCTGGTTGGTAGAGCCCAGTAAGAATCGCTGCAAGAGTTGATTTGCCCGCGCCGTTCTCTCCAAGAAGTGAATGAACCTCGCCCGCCGATACGTCGAATGAGACGTCTTGGTTGGCAAGAACCCCTGGGAAGGATTTGCTGATATGGCGGGCTGCAATCACAATCTCTCCCTTAATTGCTTACTAGGAAAATATCTAGGTGGGACAAAATCTAAGGACGAACCTGAATCATGCCTGATTCAGGTTCGTCCTTAGAAGGGGTATTGCTGAATTACTTCGCGATGGTTCCTTGAACACCCTTGACGAAGTACTGCATCGACATCAGGGCGTCCATGGGTGCGGTTGCACCTTGGGCGACCTGCGTCTTGCCGGCTTGGTCAGCGATTGGACCGTCGAATGGATGAGCGGTGCCAGCAACGAAGGCATCTTGCGCGGCCTTCACGGCTGCTGCAGCGTCTGCAGGAACATCTTCGGCAGGTCCAAAGAGCTTGACTAGACCATCCTTCATGTT
>WLIL01000182.1 GCA_009702245.1 Actinomycetota bacterium | reverse complement strand
TGGGGAGAGAGCCAATCGGATGGCATTTGGATTTCGAAAATCGGGAATGACCTTAGCCAAGCTCCGCATCGCGACTGATATTTGGAAAGCATCAGCATGGAGTAGCGAAACGTGCCCACCTCGCTCTGCTGGATTTCGTGGTGTCCCTAATTCAAATCCAAGTTCTTTCAACCAACCTTCATAGAGCGCAATCATGAGCTCTGTACCTCGGGCGCACTTCTCTTCGATTGTATTAATGCCTGCTTCCTCGATCATGGCAAAAGAAGATTGAATGCTTCGTAGCCCAAAGATTGGCGGAGTACCAATTTGAAATCCTTTCATCCCTGGTGCCCGCTCAAAGCGAGCGTCCATGCCGAATTGGTTTGCTTGCGCAAACCACCCTTGGATAGGAACTTTCAATTCTGATTGCATTTTCTTGCTGACATAGAGCCAACCTGGCGCTCCAGGCCCGGCGTTCCCGTACTTATAGGTGCAACCGACGGCAGCATCCACACCATCAATGTCGAAATTCATGGCGACCGATCCAGTAGCGTGCGAAGCATCCCAAAGCGCGATGGCACCACTCTGCTGGATGAGTTTAGTAAGCAGAGGAACGTTGTTTCGAGCACCTGATCGATATTGAATAACTTGAAGCGTGACAAGCGCGACGTCATCGTTGAGTAGAGGGGCCAAAATCTCAGCCGTGATCTGCTCATTCTTTGAATGAGGAATCATCACTAACTTCATTCCAAATTCTTCTGCTAGACCTTGGAGAATATAACGATCAGTTGGAAAGTTGGATTCATCCGTGATGATCGTCTTGCGACTCGGGCGTGCCTTAATTGCGGCTGAAGCTATTTGGTAGAAGTTCACCGAAGTCGTGTCAGTTGCAAGTACCTGACCGACTCCAGCGCCAAGTGTCGAACGACCAATCAGATCTCCAGTGGATTGTGATTCATCGAGCCAGTGATGCCACCCATCAACTACCTCGGTCCCCCACTCTTTCAACATCAGATCATTGATTACTTCGATAGTGCGAAGCGGGAGCCTGCCGAGGGAATTGCCGTCGAGGTAGCAGACTTCAGGATCTGCAAAATAGAAGCCCTGACGAAAGTGAGCCAGTGGATCGTCGCGATCTAATTGCTCCGCGTAGCTTCGATCCAAGGCAGACATGTGCGCAAGCGTATCCGAGGGAGTTGGCTACTCATATGGCAGGAATGCAAGAAAGTGGGGCCGACCAGGGGACTCGAACCCCTAACCCCCGCATTACAAGTGCGGTGCGCTACCAATTGCGCCAGGTCGGCTTGGAACCTTGTTTCGATCAGGGCAAGTATGTCATCGGATCCCGACCAGGTGAAATCTGGCTATCGGCGGAGTGTCTCCGAAGGTAATTCTCCGAAACGATCGTGATAGGTCTTAGCAAAGCGCCCCAAATGCGTGAAGCCCCATGAGAAGGCAATATCGGCGATCGAGGTGCTCTGGGCTCGCTCCGAGAGCAAGTCCTCACGTACGCGATTCAGTCGCACATCTCGTAAGTACTCGGTAGGACTCATACCCACATATCTCTTGAAACCATCTTGCAAACTGCGAATGCTCACGCCAGCAACGCGCGCCATGTCAGTGACAGTGAGCGGCTCTTGCGGTGAAGCTTCACAAGCTTGAATCGCTATTCTCACACTGCGAGGCGCAGCCGGTTCTACCCTACTTCCGATTGAGTCGCTGTAGTTGTGGCGCTGCGATAGCAACAATCCACTAATGATCAGATCCTGAAATTGGTCGCGAACACCGGCGTGCATCGTCAGACCACCACGATCGACATCAGTGACGAGAGTATCAACGAGCGTGCGCCAACTGCGCGCTTGTGGAGTAGTGAGATCCATTCCTAATTCAAATCGCACTGGCGCTTGCAGCTCGCGCCCAATCAAATCTTCCAGCCGCTCTTCCAAGGTAATTCTGCTGATGTATACAAGTAATTGCGGATTCCCAGCATGCCAGACCATATCGAGCTTCTCGAGTGGGTTTGGAATAGAAGCCATCGAACTATCCGAATGGATGCTCTCTTTACCTGAGTGGATTTCGGCACTACCAGCGAGTGGCATTTGAATTAAGTAGAAAGAGTGCAACTCCCCCGGAGTGATATGAACGTCTGCACCATAATCCAAGTAATTGAGGGTGACATCACCAAGTGTGACGCGGTTATGCACTGTATCTAGCTTTTCATCAGCAGACGTCGTGGTCAGTCCATGCGGGCAGAAAACTCGCGCTACCTGCTCACGCGCTTCATCCAGGTTTTGGGTTCGGAAGAGATTATGTTCACGTAACAACTCAGCGACTACAGCCATCTCCCGACTCCTTCTTGGATAGGTGCTCCAGTTTGCCCTGCCCAGGGTGGCTGTCAAGGGGTTAGGCTGGCAAAAAGTGCGCTAGATGGATAGCCCCTGCGTGAGAAGGACAGCGATATGGGTCCCTACTATCTACCGTCTGACTGTTCCCAGAGCGAAGGAGTCCTATGAGTTCGCAAGCACATGCACTTTCTGGAAAGACCGCAATAGTTACCGGTGGTGGCACCCTCTTTGGAGAAGCGGTAGCCCGCACATTGGTGGCCGATGGCGCCAAAGTGCTCATCATTGAGATCAATGAAGAGACCGGCGCGGCCGCCGCCAAGAAGAGTGGCGCCACTTTTGTACATGCCGACATCACCGACGATGCCGCCATTGAAAGAATTGTGAGCGATGCCGCGAAGTCTTGGGGCCACATCGACATCCTCGTCAATCTCGCCTGCACTTACGATGACGGCGGTGCGGATAGCACCCGTGCCCAGTGGCTCAATACTCTGAATGTGAACGTCGCGAGTACCGCAATGTTGGGGGCTGCAGTACGCCCTCACATGGCTAAACAAGGTGGCGGCTCTATCGTGAACCTCACCAGCATTTCATCAAGCGTTGCTCAGATTGGTCGCTGGACATACCCAGTGAGTAAAGCTGCGATTGTGCAACTCACCAAAAACATGGCGATGGATTACGCACCTGACAAAATTCGCGTTAATTCTGTCTCGCCAGGTTGGACTTGGTCAGCGATCATGGACATGCTCTCCAAGGGCGATCGCGCAAAAACAGATCGAGTCGCTGCCCCTTTCCATCTCACCGGACGCGTGGGAGATCCCGAGGAAGT
>WLIL01000181.1 GCA_009702245.1 Actinomycetota bacterium | reverse complement strand
TAAGATCGCGAGCAACTTTGGCTTGCTTCGCTTTGGCTCGGCCGCGCCCCATGGCGTCGACCCCCTCTACATCCTGGCTGGTAGCCCAGCTGCCTATTCTTCGTGCGCCGAAGATTACCGGTTTCGGTACTTACCTACCAACGCGGCGTGGGGCGAGGGAATTCCCGCCTCACTTCCCGCCTGAAAGACCCCCTGAAAGACCTCTTGAGGAGCCCCTTGAGCGCACTTGGAGCGCCCCCACCCCCGCGACCCGGGAACCTCGGAACCCCCGGGCCCCCCGGAACCCAGGGGCCAAGGCCTCGGGCAACGGGGCAGGCACGAAGATCCACCCCTCCTGCTCGTGTGGCAAATAGCCCACGAGGGATATCTACTAAGGTCAGATTCATGGAGAAACCCACCATTATCTTGGCGACTAGCAATGGTGTGGGTATGGGTCACTTGGCCAGAGCCGCCGCAATAGCTACCGAGTTGAAAGCCTTTGCTCATCCCATCATCGTTTCGATGGCCGGTGGAATTGCCGAGATGCCCGCGGCCTTGGACGTGCGGTGTGAATATATCCCCGGTCGTGATCGAAATTGGATGAGTCCGATGGCGTGGAATAACTATCTTCGTGATCGCTTACTAGCCCTGATTGAAGAAACTGACGCAAAACTTATTTCCTTTGATGGTGTAGTTCCTTACACCGGAATTCTTGCGATGAAGGAATCAAACCCAGAGATCCCATTAGTGTGGATGCGGCGTGGGTTATGGAAGCGCACTCCACAGCGATTGGCCTTACATCTGCAAACAAAACTAGTTGACTCCATTATTGAACCTGGCGACTTCGCACATGAGTACGACAATGGTCCCACCGCGAAGCGTCACGATTCGACACTCACATCCCCGGTATCTCTCTTCGATCCCAAGAGCGCACTTTCGCGAAGTGAGGCCCGCAAAGTCCTCGAGTTAGATGCTGACCGCCCAGCCGTGCTTGTGCAACTTGGTACCGGCGAAATGGATTTGAACCAGAAGATGAGTACGGTATTGCAAGGCTTGGTGGGATGGAAAGATGCACAGATTGTTGTTACCAAACCTCCAGTAAACAAAGATGGTGTATCACTCGCTCCAGATTCGTTAGATCTTAAAATAATTCGCTATTTTCCTTTAGCACACGTGTTAAATGCCTTTGATGCCGCCATTGGCGCCACCGGATACAACACCGTTCACGAATTGCTTCCTGCAAGAATTCCTACCTTACTCGTCTCCACAATTTGCCAGACTGATGATCAAGAGACACGAGCTCGTTGGTGTGATGACTTCGGATACGCAATCAGCGCAGATCAAGCAGACATGGCAGATATCACCGCTCATGTTCAAGAGCTTCAGGATCCCGCAGTGCGCGAACGTCTTTCAAAGAAGTGCCACGATCTGCCGGCAACCGCAGGGGCTGCAGAGATCGCCCGCATTCTGGTGGAAATTGTTTCGAGCCGAGATTCGCTCAAGGGTGGCGGGCAGTCGCGAGAGTTCCTCTTGCCTGTATTGAGAAGGTATTTGCGACTTTCGTTGGCGTGGGCCACTGCCATTTACCGCAAGATTCGACCATACAAGACCAAAAAACTCGTAGATTCATTGCCAGCGATATGGAGTGATGCAACGACTTCAGATTCCCTACGGTCACTCATCAACGGTTCTACTCGTTTTGAGCACGTACTCGCTGGATCCTCACCAAGATATCGCCAATCTCGTGAAGCGATTGCCCAGAAAGCGTATGGAGAATTAGTAGCATTCAGTAATGCGGATTCAAGTGCGAAATGATTAAGGGAAAATTCCCTTCAGCGCGCGATGAGTTCTCTGCCATCGCCCTTGAAAGAAAAGAGCGACAGGCAGACTTATCGGCTTACCCCACACTTTCAGTATTGATTTCTACTGCAAGACCGAGTGACTTATTGGCAATTTTGACCCAGCTGGAGAAGCAAACACTTGCACAATTTGAGCTCGTGATTGGCCTCCATGATTTCGCACTCACTCCGGAGCACCTTTCGAGAATCAAAGCGCTGGAGAGTAGAAATATTCACGTGGTGACCGAATCTTTCGACAAGTCGCGCACGCTGGGGGAAATTCTTACGAGTCTTGGAAAATTATCCCAAGGAGAGTTCATCGCAAAGATGGACGATGATGATATTTACGGACCTCATCACCTCAGCGATCTCCTAGAAATTATTGTCACTAAGCAAGCTGATGCTGTGGGTCGAGCGATGAATTTCGTTTATATCGAGGCATTGGATTTAACTGTTCGCAGAATGACCTCAAAAGGCATTTCCATGGCGAACGTGTGGAGTGATTGGGTGTGCGGAGGAACAATTCTCGCTAAGCGCCAGAGCGCAGAAGCTGCCGGATGGTTTGGCAGCGGCAAGAGAGCTGTGGACACATTCATTCTCCAGGGGATTAAGACAAACGGTGGAAATATTTGGCGCACCTACGGCGCGGGCTACATTTACCGTCGCAGTGTCGGTGGACAAACCTACGTCACGAATTATTCAAAGTATCTTCGCGCAAACGTGGAACAGCGCGTAGGAATATGGGCCCACGATGAGTTTGGGACGGGGCACTAGTACTCATGGACGCCTCAAAAAATATTGCCTTCAGATATGAAAGACCCGCACAACTCGATATTGTCGCGGCTCCGACTAAGAGTGTGGCAGTAATAATTTCCTGCCGAAATGGGCACGACAAACTCAACCTCACTCTCGCCTCATTAGCAGCGCAGACCTACCCTGCACATCTCGTTGCCGTATACGTGATAGATGATGGTTCGGTTCCACCCATAGAGATTCCGGAAATATCCCCACCTCACACCACCATCATTAAATTCGAAAATTCAGCGAACAAGTGGGGGAAGGCCGAAGCCACCAACTTTGGGACTTCTTCGCTCACAGAGGATGTGTTCTGGTTCCTTGATGCTGACATGGTTTTAGAGCCCCACCACTTAGCCCAACATATGAAGTGGCACCATGACGCCGATGATTACTTAGTACTTGGTTGGAAGAAATTCGTAAAAGAGTGGGGTTACTCGCCTCAAGATCTTTACGCTCAGCTCAAGGATGGTGGCTATGAAGCGCTTCATCCCGTGAGTGAAGTGAAGGAACAGTGGGAAGCGCTGGTGGCCGATACCG
>WLIL01000180.1 GCA_009702245.1 Actinomycetota bacterium | reverse complement strand
GCGGAGGATGCGGGATTTGAACCCGCGATAGGTTTCCCTATACACGCTTTCCAAGCGTGCGCACTCGGCCACTATGCGAATCCTCCGCGTGGAAGCATACGGGGCTTTACGGTCCGCCCCCCAATCCCCGTAAGTCGCCCGTAAGTCGCCCGTAAGTCGCACCGAGAGCGACGCTATGCGCAGGGCGCACCCAGATACACAGTGTGAGCGCTCGCCTCTATGCTTTCCCCAGATCCCCCGCGCGGCGTCACCGCGCGGAACTCCCCCAGGGCCGGAAGGCAGCAAGGGTACGCACGCTCTGTCGGGTGCGCGGGGGATCCTTTACGAAAGGTGCTTATGCTCGCCCTCTACCGGAAGTACCGGCCGTCGCGCTTTGCCGACGTCATTGGGCAAGAGCACGTCACCGTCCCACTCTCTAATGCATTGAGCAGCGGTCGCACTCATCACGCTTATCTCTTCTCCGGCCCTCGTGGTTGCGGAAAGACATCGAGCGCGCGCATTTTGGCTCGTTCTCTCAATTGCGAGCAGGGTCCCACTCCTGATCCTTGTGGCACGTGCCAGAGTTGTATGGACCTCGTGGCGAATGGTCCCGGCTCTATCGATGTTGTTGAACTCGATGCCGCCACTCACGGATTGGTTGATGATGCACGCGACCTTCGCGAGAAAGCTTTTTTCTCACCGGTCGCCGGGCGTTACAAGATTTACATTATTGATGAGGCGCACCAACTTGGACCAGGTGCGGCTAATGCACTTCTCAAAGTTGTCGAAGAGCCACCACCCCACGTGGTCTTCATCTTCGCCACCACCGAACCTGAAAAATTAATTGCCACCATTCGTTCACGTACACATCACTACCCCTTCCGCTTAGTTCCGCCCGGAATCCTCACCAAGCATCTCGAAATGATTTGTGAAGAAGAAGGCGTCAAAGTAGCTAAAGGTGTAATCCCACTCGTGGTGCGCGCCGGTGGCGGATCGGTTCGTGATTCGCTCTCGGTACTCGGACAACTTCTTGCCGGTGCTGGTCCCGACGGCGTCACATATGAAATCGCTATTGCACTTCTTGGTTACACCGATAGTGAAATTCTCGATCAAGTAATCGATTCATTTGCAGCGGGCGATGGTGCAAGTGTTTATCAATCAGTCGATCATCTAGTGGAAGCGGGACATGAACCCCGCCGCTTTGCCCAAGATTTGCTGGAACGCCTGCGCGATCTCATCGTTTTAGAATCCATTCCGCAATCAGCACACTCCATCTTCCGTGAGCTGCCACCCGATCAGTTAGAGCGCATGCAACAGCAAGCAGCGCGCTTTGGTCGGGGTTCACTCTCACGCGCCGCCGACGTGGTCAATGAGGGTCTCACGCAAATGCGTGGCGCCACCGCCCCACGTTTACTTCTCGAATTGATCTGTGCTCGCGTTCTTCTTCCTGGCTCTGAAGAGAGCGAAAGAGGAGTATTAGCAAGGCTGGAACGCTTAGAGCGCCGCGGAGATGTGGCACTCCCATCTAGCTCTGTGAAGAGCCCGGTCGCTGCGCCGATTGCAGCGCCTAGGGAAGCTCCCGCTGCTGATGCGCCGGCTCCGGTTGTCGCGCCAGTAAAGAAGGCGCCACCGCGCGCAATCGACGAGGTTGAGGAAGAAGTACCAGTCGTAGCCCCTCCTGTCGAGGTGAAGAGTGCGCCGGCTGCAAAGCCCACGGGTCCCATCGATTTGCTTGGTGTGCGCCGACTCTGGCCAGAGATCATCGAGAACGTAAAAGCACGTCGACGCCTTACTTGGTCGCTGATCTCTGCTGGTGCGCAGGTGGCATCTATGGATGACAAAGTTATGGCGGTGTCGCTTTCAAACTCGGGTGCACGCGATTCCTTCATGCGTTCCGGTAGCGATGAAATTCTCCGCCAAGCCATCATCGATGTTGTCGGCCTTGATCGCCGCATCGAAGCGATTGTTGATCCGTCAGGATCCGAAGCATCTCCCTCATCTAAGGCGCCAAAGAAGAGTGCGCTTGAGAAGAAGAGTGAGCGCAAAGATGAGCGCGATGACGACGTTACTCTTACGGCAACATCGGGTGCTGAATTACTCGCTCGTGAATTGGGCGCCGAGATTATCGGGCAGTTCGAGAAGGAATAGCGCGCGCTTGTCAGTGCTTCGAAGTAAGGTGTGCGTATGTATGAAGGCGTAGTTCAAGATCTCATCGACGAGCTCGGTCGTCTTCCTGGCGTGGGTCCAAAGAGCGCGCAACGCATTGCCTTCCACATCTTGCAAGCAGATCCCGTCGATGTCCGTCGCCTTGTCGATGTACTTCGCGAAGTAAAAGAGCGTGTACGTTTCTGCATCACCTGTGGCAACGTGGCCGAAGAAGAGCAATGTCGCATCTGTCGCGATCCGCGACGTGACCACACCGTTATCTGCGTTGTTGAAGAGAGTAAAGATGTGGTGGCTATTGAAAAGACTCGCGAATTCCGCGGTCGCTATCACGTACTTGGCGGGGCCATTAGTCCGATCGAGGGCATCGGCCCCGATAACTTGCGCATCAAAGAACTGATGGTGCGCTTAGCCGATAGCGACGTCACCGAAATTATTCTGGCGACCGATCCCAACCTTGAGGGGGAGGCGACCGCCACCTACCTGGCTCGCATGCTCAAGCCACTCGGCCTTCGGGTGACCCGCTTGGCCAGTGGACTGCCGGTAGGCGGGGATCTGGAGTACGCCGATGAGGTCACGCTGGGACGAGCTTTCGAGGGCCGCCGGAGCTTTGATCACTAATTCTTCGCGTCCTTGAGCGTAAATCGTCTCAAATAGTAAGATGAGTCTTGTCTCATAATGTGAGATAAATTGGAAAAGTTCACATACGTCCGCCACTCTTTTTCTCGTGGGCATGATTGTGCAGAAGTTTGGTGGCTCCTCCGTCGCAGACGCCGAGGGGATGAAGCGCGTTGCCCAACGGATTGTGGCAACCAAGCGCGCCGGTCACGATGTGGTCGTAGTGGTCTCTGCGATGGGCGACACCACCGATGAACTTATTGAACTAGCTAATCAAGTTTCACCGATGCCTTCTGGTCGCGAGCTCGACATGTTGCTCACCGCCGGTGAACGAATTTCGATGGCACTCCTTGCGATGGCTATTTCTAATCTTGGACACGAAGCGCGTTCCTTCACTGGTAGCCAGGCAGGCATCATCACCGACTCTGCTCATGGTC
>WLIL01000018.1 GCA_009702245.1 Actinomycetota bacterium | reverse complement strand
GAGATCAAATGAGGTCATGGATAGATCTAATCATGATTCAAAGTTGGGCGGGTACCCTTAGGCCATGGTTATTGCAGATTTAGCGGGCAGGGCGCGTACCGCCGCGCGGGCCCTGGCAGTAGCCACCCGAGCAGAGAAGGACGCGGCCCTGCTAGCGATGGCTGACGCATTAGAGGCGCGCACCGCTGAAATCCTGGCCGCCAATGTTCTCGATGTAGCCGCCGCGGCGAGCGCGGATAGCACTGGGCAATACCTCGATCGCCTCACTCTTACTTCTGCTCGCGTCACTTCGATGGCGAATGGATTGCGCCAGGTCGCCAGCCTTGCAGATCCGATTGGCGAAGTGATTCGCGATAACACCATGGCTAATGGTTTGAAGATTCGCCAAGTGCGCGTGCCTTTTGGTGTAGTCGGCATGATCTACGAGGCTCGTCCCAACGTCACTGTCGATGCGGCAGGTATTACCTTGAAGTCTGGTAGCGCTGTCCTGCTGCGTGGATCTTCGTCGGCGTCCAAGAGCAATGCCATTTTGGTAGAGGTGATGCGCGCAGCGCTTGCGACCACTTCGCTACCAGCAGATGTCGTACAGCTCGTACCTTCTGAAGATCATGCCACCGTGAAAGACTTACTCACTGCCCGCGGACTAGTTGACTTAGTGATTCCACGTGGGGGAGCGAGCCTTATTCGTCGAGTGGTTGAAGAGAGCACTGTCCCAGTCATCGAAACCGGTGTCGGAAATTGCCATGTCTATGTCGATGAGTTTGCTGATCTCGAAAAAGCAGTCGCCATCGTGGTCAACTCAAAGGTGCATCGACCAAGTGTCTGCAATGCTGCGGAGACTCTCCTGGTGCACGAAAAGATAGCGAGCGCCTTCCTGCCGCGCATCACTTCCGAACTCATCGCATCCGGCGTCACTATTCATGGCGACGCGGCATTTCTGGCATGTGACTCACACGTGGTGGCGGCCGAGGCTGACGATTGGGATATCGAATACGGCGCTCTCGAGATTGCAGCCCGGGTGGTTTCTTCTCTCGATGAAGCCGTGGAACATATCCGCACCCACGGCACCCAACACACGGAAGCGATCGTTACTGAGTCCGCCGTAACTGCCCAACGGTTCGTGGCAACCCTTGATAGCGCGGCCATCATGATCAACGCCTCGACCCGCTTCACCGACGGTGAAGAGTTCGGTTTTGGCGCTGAAATTGGGATCTCCACCCAGAAATTGCATGCCCGTGGCCCGATGGGGCTCACGGAAATGACCAGCACCACATGGATCGTGAGTGGCGAGGGACAAATCCGGGGCTAATCCCTGGCTAGACTGACGCCTATGTTCCATCTCCTTGCAGAAGAAGCTAAGCGTCAGATGTCGGCCCCCTCGGTTGCCTTTGGCGTCGTGGCTTTTGGCGCTCTCGCCTTCGGTCTCTACGTCGTTTTACGCCAAGACGTAGATAAGTAAACCGGTAGATAAGTAATCCGTATGAGTGCGGAGAACGCGCTCGTCACGCGCCATGTCGCGCTCTTTGGCGGCACCTTCGACCCTGTGCATCACACGCATCGAGCCATCATTGATGCGGTCCTTGATACTGACCTCGTAGATTTAGTCCTCGTTCTTCCCGCGGGTGATCCTTGGCAGAAGAGTGAAGTGATTGCCTCCGCGAAAGATCGACTTGAAATGTGTCGCTTGGCACTCGGGGCGCACGCCGATGTAGAGATTTCCGATATCGAAATTCAACGCGATGGGCCGACGTACACCATCGATACGGTGCACGAACTTTTGAGGGAACATCCCGAGTGGAAAATCTCCCTCGTACTAGGTGCAGACTCAGTAGCAAATTTTCATACCTGGCATCGCGCCGATCAACTCTCGGAACTCGTGGAGATTCTGGCGGTTGCCCGCCCCGGCCATGAATTGCATCCCGGGGCGCCGCTTGTGCATCCACTGCGCATCAATCGTGTGGATATGCCAGAGAGCTCGCTCTCAGCAACTGAGATTCGTGCCGAACTCAACGCCGGACGCGTTCCGCCAGGCTTAAATCCCGCTGTTCTGCACTACATTCATCAGCACTCGCTTTATGTGGGAGACTGATCTCCTCATGACAGCCACCTCAGTAGCGCGTAATAGCGCCAAAGTCGCAGTAGCGGCCGCACTCGACAAGATCGCCACCGAAGTTATCGCACTCGATGTTTCCGAACATTTTGCGCTCGCTGACATCTTTGTCATTGCCAGCGGCAATAACGAACCACAGGTCAACGCCATCATCGACGAGATGGAACGCAAACTCCTAGAAATCGGCGAGAAAGCGATTCGTCGCGAGGGTGCTCGTGAAGGACGGTGGGTGCTGCTGGATTACGGCGACATGATCATTCACGTGATGCACTTTGAAGAGCGCGCCTACTACGACTTAGAACGCCTCTGGAAAGATTGCCCACGGTTAGATCTTGCTGAATTAGGCATCTCGAGTGGCGCGTAAGTTACTGCTCTGGCGTCACGGTCGTACCGCATGGAATCTGGAGAATCGTTTTCAAGGCCATACCGATATTCCTCTTGACGAGACTGGCGTAGCGCAAGCAGCTCGCGCTGCTTCACTGCTCGCTTCTTTTGCTCCGCACTCTATTATCTGTAGCGATCTCGGACGCGCGCAGGCTACTGCCGCCCCGTTACTTGCATTAACCGGGCTGACTGCCGCGATAGAACCAGGTATTCGAGAGACGCATGGTGGGCAGTGGGAAGGTCGCACAGGGGCAGATATTCGCAGCACTGATGGCGAGAATTTTGCTCGATGGGTCAATAGTGAAGATGTCGTTGCTGGCGATACGGGGGAGCGACGCAGTGAAGTAGCTGCGCGCGCAGTGGCCACGATTGAGAAAGCTCTGCAATCGGTGCCCGACGATGAGACGTTGATCGCAGTCACCCATGGCGGCACGGCCCGTTGTGTGATCGCCACCCTGCTCGATCTACCGCCTGATGCCTGGGGCGCCATCGGGGGCCTGGCGAATTGTTCGTGGTCAGTCCTCGAAGAGGTCGATCGACCTGACGGTTCACGGGGCTGGCGCCTCGTGGAACATAACGCGGGCACCCTGCCTGAGCCGGTACTCGGCGAAGAGTCTGGTCCTTCGCACTCCTAGCCCCACTCTCAGCCCCACTCTCAGCCCCACCTCGGGTTCGCCTGCACGGAAAAAAAGGCATTCGGCTGAATTGGTATTAATGCGTACATCGGCTATGTTGGCGATTCCGGGGCTGTGGCGCAGCTGGTAGCGCACCTGCATGGCATGCAGGGGGTCAGGGGTTCAAGTCCCCTCAGCTCCACTCAAAGAGTGGTTTCTTCGGTACTTCTAAGGAGCCAAAATGGCAGTCATCTCTCCTATCCCGCGTCATTGGGATGCCAGAGCGATCCCAGATCTCCACGGCAAGCGTTACCTCGTCACTGGGGGAAATTCTGGTTTGGGATTTGAAACGGTGCGTGCGCTTGCAAGTCACGGCGCTGAAGTAGTGATGGCGAGTCGTAACCTTGCAAAGGCAGAAGTCGCCGCATCCAAAATTCGTGGCAATGTTCTTGTTGCTGAACTTGATCTTGCAAACCTTGCATCGATTGAAACATTTGCGCGCGAAATCACCTGGGATCATTTAGATGCGCTGATATTAAATGCTGGCGTGATGGCGACCCCGCTTCGTCACACTGTTGATGGATTTGAATTGCAGATGGGAACAAACCATTTAGGTCACTTCGCACTCGCGGCGCGCTTGCTCCAAAAGCTCCGAGGTGCACGCGTTGTTTCCGTGGCAAGCATGGCTCATCGGATGGCCGACTTCGATCAGAGTCGACTTAAAGAGCAGATGTGGATGAAGGGCGACGACGCGCTTAAGTACAACGCCTGGAAGACATATGGTCGGAGCAAGTTAGCCAACCTGCTCTTCACTCATGAGTTGCAACGTCGAAGCGATACTGGCGGCTGGGGAATTACCGCGCTCGCAGCTCACCCCGGTTGGTCCAATACCAATTTGCAGATGGTCGCCCCGGAGATGAAGGGTCAGGGTTTCGCGGCCTCGGCAACCTCTCTCGTAAACAAAGCCCTTGCACAATCTGCGCTCATGGGTGCGCTCCCGACGCTAGCGGCTGCGATCTTGCCCTCGATCCCGGGCGGGGCATACCTCGGACCCGATGGCCTCGGGGAGTTGCGCGGCCACCCGAAATTGGTCAGAGCGCGTGATATTGCCTACGACCCACGCTTAGCAGGAGCGCTCTGGGGGATCAGCGAGGATCTCACCGGGCTTTCCTGGCGGGTACTCTTTGAACCCTGATGATTGAGAATTTAGAGCCAGCCAAGCGCGAGGGTTACGACGTCCACGGAGTCCAGGAAAAGTGGCTTCCGGTCTGGGATGAGATTGCCCCCTTCCGTTCGGGTCGGGCAGATGACCTCCGGCCGAAGAAGTACGTGCTCGACATGTTCCCTTATCCGTCCGGTGACCTACACATGGGCCATGCCGAGGCATATGCGCTCGGCGACGTGGTGGCTCGCTACTGGGTGCAACGTGGTTTCAACGTGATGCATCCGATCGGTTGGGATGCCTTTGGTCTTCCGGCCGAGAACGCTGCAATCAAGCGTAATGAATCTCCAGGAATCTGGACCTATGAAAACATCGCGGTGCAAAAAGCTTCGATGCGACGTTTTGCATGTTCGTTCGACTGGGATCGCGTACTCCATACGTGTGACCCCGAGTATTACAAATGGAATCAATGGCTCTTCTTGCAATTGTTCAAGAAGGGGCTTGCCTATCGCAAAGCTTCGGCGGTCAACTGGTGCCCTTCTTGTCAAACCGTGCTTGCGAACGAGCAAGTAGTCGGCGGTGAGTGCGAGCGTTGCGATACTCCCGTCACGAAGAAGAAGTTGACCCAGTGGTATTTCAAAATTACTGATTATGCAGATCGCCTTCTTGATGACATGGAGCAACTCGAAGGCAAGTGGCCGGAGAAAGTCCTCACCATGCAGCGCAACTGGGTGGGTAGATCTGCCGGCGCTGATGTGGTCTTCCAAATCGAAGGACGCAAAGATCCGGTCACGATTTACACCACACGTCCCGACACGCTTTATGGCGCTACCTTCTTCGTGGTGGCAGCCGACGGAGATCTTGCTGCAGAACTTGCCGCCGATTCATCTGCCAAGCAAGCCTTTGATGATTACTTAGTCACGGTAAAACAAACGAGCGAAGTGGACCGTCTCTCCACCGATCGTCCAAAGACTGGCGTTTTCCTCGAACGCTATGCGATCAACCCCGTCAACGGCGAGAAACTTCCCATCTGGGCGAGCGATTATGTGCTCGCTGATTACGGTCATGGCGCGATCATGGCGGTGCCGGCGCACGATCAACGCGACTTAGATTTCGCGCGCGAGATGAAACTTCCTGTGCGCATCGTGGTGGCAAGTGAAGATTCAGATCCCAACGAGAGCGGAGTCGCCACTGCAGGCGACGGCGTATTGGTGAACTCTGGCGATCTCAATGGACTTTCCAAAGTCGAAGCCATTGCCAAGATCACTGCGCAACTTGAAAGTAAGCACCTGGGCAAGACTGCAAAGAATTACCGTCTCCGCGATTGGCTCATTTCCCGCCAACGCTATTGGGGCACACCCATCCCGATCATTCACTGCCCCAAGTGCGGAGAAGTTGCGGATGAAAACTTGCCAGTACTTCTTCCCGATGCGAAGGGATTAGATCTCAAACCCAAAGGCACCTCACCACTCGGTGGCGCTCGTGATTGGGTAGAGGTGAAGTGCCCTACGTGTGGCGGTGATGCAGAGCGCGATACTGACACCATGGATACCTTCGTGGATTCATCGTGGTACTTCCTGCGCTACACGAGCAATACTCGCGACGATGTGCCTTTCGACCTTGAAGCTGTAAAGACCTGGATGCCGGTTGATCAATATGTCGGCGGCGTCACGCACGCAATCTTGCATCTGCTTTACAGTCGCTTCTTCACCAAAGTCTTGCATGATCTTGGAATGCTCGACTTCGACGAACCATTTACTCGCCTGCTTAATCAGGGCATGGTAGTGATGGACGGTTCGGCTATGAGTAAGAGTCGTGGCAACTTGGTCCGTCTCTCAGATGAACTCGCGGTGCACGGCGTTGATGCGATTCGTCTTTCTATGGTTTTTTCGGGACCTCCCGAAGACGATGTTGATTGGGCAGAAGTATCGCCCGGTGGTTCCGCTAAATTCTTGTCACGTGCCTGGCGCCTCTCGGGTGATATCACTAGCCCGGTAGGAGTGGATTTCACTAAG
Organism: Actinomycetota bacterium; assembly: GCA_009702245.1. Lineage (GTDB taxonomy): Bacteria > Actinomycetota > Actinomycetes > Nanopelagicales > Nanopelagicaceae. The sequence goes on along the minus strand of WLIL01000018.1, from coordinate 9,941 downwards.
GGCGACGTCGCGCTTCGCAAGATCACCCACAAGACACTTCATGAAGCTGCGCAAGCCGTGGAATCATTCAAATTCAATGTGGCGGTTGCTCGCGTGATGGAACTTGTTAATGCGGCTCGCAAAGCGATCGACTCTGGCGCTGGTCCAGCAGATCCAGCGTCGCGTGAAGCAGCGGAGACTGTTGCCATTATCTTGTCTCTGGTAGCTCCATACACCGCAGAAGAGATGTGGGATCGTCTTGGACACAAGCCCACCGTGGCTCTCGCTGGCTGGCCGACAGTTGATCCCGCACTTCTGGTACAGAATTCTGTTATTTGCGTCGTGCAAGTGAATGGAAAGATTCGCGAACGCCTCGAAGTCTCACCAGACATCAGCGAAGCTGATCTTCATGCTCTCGCAATGTCGGCAGACGAAGTCAAGAAGAGTGTTGGTGATGCGGAGATCAAGAACATCATTGTTCGAGCACCGAAGCTTGTAAACATAGTGATCTGAGGGGCTATTCATGCGCACTCTCATTGTTACTGACTCCACGGCATACATTCCGGCTGATTATGCACTCCGCTTAGGTATCGAAGTCATTCCATTGCAAGTAATTATCGGTGACAAGTCATATGAAGAGGGCGGCGAAGGCGCGGAAGCCGTGCTGACGGCGCTTCGGCAAGGGATTCTGGCCACCACCTCGAAGCCGACGCCTGAGCGCTTTCTGGAAACATACCGACGCGCAGCATCGCAAGGTTACGATGCAGTGGTCAGTATTCACTTGTCGAAGGCTATTTCTGGAACTTACGATTCTGCGCTCTTGGCTGCTTCGCAAGCCCCGATTCCTGTCCACGTTGTCGATTCAAAATCTCTTGCCATGGGATTAGGTTTTGCAGCCATCTCGGCAGCCCACGCCGCCGAAGAAGAAATCGATGCAATGGAGATAGTGCAGATTGCTACCACGCGCGCTCATGCCACCGTCTCTTATTTCACTGTCGCTACGTTGGAGCAGCTTCGTCGCAGTGGTCGGATCTCGCGCGGTAAGGCTCTGGTGGCAAGTGCGCTGGCTATCCGCCCTATCCTCACCATGGAGGATGGCGAAATTGTGGCTTTCGAAAAAGTGCGCACGAGTACGAAAGCAATTGAACGTATCGAAGAGTTAGCCATTAACGCGGCGCGTGGTCGATCTGTTGACCTTGCAGTGCATCACTTGGGAGCGCTTGACCTGGCGAATGCGGTCGCAGAATCAATTCAAGGGGGGCTAGCCGAAGATGGTTTGGTTTCCGAGGTGTTTGTCAGCGAAGTGGGCGCGGTCGTCGGCGCGCATACTGGACCTGGCATGATTGCTGTTGTAATTTCACCTCGTATCTAAAGTTCACCGCAATGAGGGAGTTTTCATGAATCGTCGAATCACATCCACGCTTATCGTTTCGGCACTTATTGCATCAACAACTCTCGCAGGCTGCTCCTCAAAAGCTGATCCGTCGGCGATGCGGTCGGAGTGTTCTAAAATTGCAGATATTCTTGGAGTAGTTCTTGAAGATCTCACAACGATTAATGACGGACTCGGGCAACTCGACGTAAGCCAATTTACAGAGCGCCGCAACAATTTGCAGGATCAGCAGACGAAACTTTCGGCACTAGATATTACTGATGGCATTCTCGCCAATGATGTGAAGAATATGTCGGGGGCCCTACAGGTGGTCATTGATGATCTCGGTAGGATTGCTAAGGATGGGCCGGACGCGATCTCCTCGACGGCTTCTGATATTGATAAGCTCACCGCCACGGCCGAGCGCGTCACTGGAAGTTGCTTGTAACGATCATCCCCTCACGCTGTGTGAGTGCAAGGAGATCTCTTCCACACCCCAACACCTGCTTGGATTTTCTGCGCGCTTGGCGAAGTAGCCTCCCAGCATGCCCGCCTTACTCCTGCGCCTACCTACAGCAAGCCAAGAACTCACCACTCTCGTAGAACCAGAGGATGTGGTGGCGCCTACTCTGCGCGAACGCCTCGCATTCTCGTCGCGCAATTTAGTCGGGCTTGGTGTCATTCTGCTCTTTGCGCTGCTCTTTGCGGGATGGCTCTTCTTTTCTTCTGCCCCTGCGCAAGTATCTGTGGGCTCTCCATCTGAAATTTCCCAGTCCGCACCTGTTGTTGCGCCTCTTCCCACCGAAATTGTGGTTGATGTTTCAGGCAAAGTGCGCCATCCAGGCGTTTATCACTTGTCCACGGGTGCGCGCGCCCAAGACGCCCTCACGGCGGCCGGTGGCGCCCTGCCAGGAATCGATCTCTCTTCGATCAATCAGGCAGAAATATTGGTAGATGGCACTCAACTCTTAGTAGGGATCACTGCTTCGAATAGCGGCGGCGGCGTTCTCAGTTTGAATCATGCCAGCGCAACCGATCTAGATTCATTGCCCGGTGTTGGACCAGTGCTTGCTGGGCGAATCGTCTCCTGGCGCAAAGCGAACGGGCGCTTTACTTCCATAGAGCAATTGCGAGACGTGAGCGGCGTGGGTGATGCGAAGTTTGCCGATCTCAAATCTCTTGTCCGACTTTAGAATTCAGATTGCCTCTTGGGGCGATCTTCGACTCCTTGCTCTTTCGCTGGCCATCTGGAGCGGAGTCCTTCTCTCGAACGGCATTGGCTTTCTGCTTTCATTCGTGGCGCTCGCTCTCATCTCTTTCGGGACACTGTTGATACGTGCTGTGAGAGTGGAGCATTCCCGCATAATGCTTCTGCTCCTTTCGATGGCCTTCGTGGGCGGTGCCTTACTCCACTTTCGCGCTCTTCCACTGGAGATGCTCACTCCTTACATAGGGAAGAGCGTTTCGGTTGAAGTGGTAGTGACAGGGGACTCGGTTGCCAGATCGCAACGGTTCGGGTCGGTCATGGCTGCCAGTTTTCGTACTCCTGCACGTTTAGAAGTGTTGGGGTATGAAGGAAGTGAAATCAGACTTCGCATTCCGGTATCGATTATGACGTCGCGGGGAGATTTTATTCCGAGCACCAGAATTTCCTTCGATGCGCGGGTGATTGCGCCACGCGGAGCAATCGCCGGGACGCTCATCGCTCAGGGAAAAGTGAGACTTCTTGGTGAGCCGACGCACTTACAGAATTCTGCGATGGCGGTGCGGTGGGGGATGAAGAAGGCGGTGGCGCACTTGCCGTCGGATGCTGGTGCCTTACTTCCAGGATTAGTACTTGGAGATACCAGTGAGGTGGATCCGGCACTCAGCGCAGATATGAAGACCACGGGGCTCACGCATCTCACGGCGGTAAGTGGAGCAAATCTGGCGATCCTTTCATCGCTCATCATGTTATTAATGAAGTGGGTGCGTTCCCCGCGGTGGCTCACCATCATGGTCGTGGGCTTCTTTCTCGCTTTCTTTGTGGTGTTGGTACGTCCGCAGCCTTCGGTGCTGCGCGCAGGTGCGATGGCAGTAGTGATGCTCATCGCTTATGGCAGGGGAGTAAAGCGTGCGGCCCTACCCGCCCTAGCCGCCGCCATTTTCTTCCTCTTACTCATTGATCCCTGGCAAGGGCTCACTTACGGTTTTGCGCTCTCGGTGGCAGCGACTGCCGGATTGTTGCTGCTTGCGCCTCCGTTAGCGGCAAGTTTTTCACGACACATGCCACATTGGTTGGCGCACACACTCGCCCTTCCGATAGCTGCACAGATCATGTGTGCCCCCATAATTCTTGCACTCTCTGGAAATCTTTCCATAATGGGAGTGATAGCAAATTGCGTAGCTGCGCCACTGGTTGCACCGGCAACGGTTCTTGGGTTACTTGCTGCTTTGCTTTCTATCATCTCCTTGCCGTTAGCATCCTTCGTTGCATGGCTCGCAGCGATTCCTACCGGAGGTATTTCCTGGATTGCTCACCGATTCGCAGCACTGCCTTTTGCTTCATTGCCTTGGGGATCATCGGCAATTGCGATTACGCTCTTCGTCCTTCTGCTTCTGCTTTTCGCACTCTTCTTTCGCTTTCACATAAAAGCTGCGCTCATTACGATCGCAACCATCTTTGTTCTCCTAGTGGCTACTTCGCTTGTACCCAATGGTTGGCCTCCACGTGAGTGGGTGATGGTGATGTGCAACGTCGGTCAAGGTGACGCACTTGTTCTTAACGGCGGCGGTGGCAAATATGTTGTGGTAGATGCCGGTCCTGATCCAATAGCGATTGATCGTTGCCTCAATGATCTGGGAGTCCGACATATTTCCTTATTGATACTCACACATGATCATGCCGATCACGTGGAAGGGCTTCCGGGAGTCCTTCACGGCAGAAAGGTAGAGAAGATATGGCTCTCGCCGCTCGATGAACCTTCTTACGAATTTGATCGAGTGAGTCGATGGGCAAGTGGCATCTCGCTTATGCGCGCTCCGGTGGGGGAGACTTTCAAGGTGGGCGCTCTCCAGATTTCGCCACTCTGGCCGAGGAGAGTGATGAACGAATCGGCTCCTAACAACTCCAGTGTGGCAATGTTGATCACGGTGGCGGGGCTACGCCTCTTTCTGGCCGCGGACATGGAGGCCCCAGCGCAGGAAGAGTTGCTCTCCTACTTGCTTTCGCATCGAGAAATTCGGGCAAGCAATGTAGATGTTCTTAAAGTGGCACACCACGGATCGGCAAACCAGAGCCCACTCTTGAGCGCATACCTCAATCCACAGTTCGCGTTGATCAGTGTCGGCGCTGGAAATCCTTATCACCACCCGGCCCCGTTCACCTTGCAACTTTTGGCGAGGGCTCAGATCTTTAGGACCGATCGGGATGGGTCGGTGGCGGTGATTCACCCACTGGCTGTGGTGAAACCGAGGCACACTATTTGGCGCCGTGCGGGCTAGGCTTACCTGCATGAACAGCCAACTCTTTCTCGCCTATGGGCCTGAGACGCTCTTGGCTGATCGAGTGGTTGAAACCACTAGCGCTGCACTGAAAGCGCAATCAAGTGATCTCGTGGTGGAGAGCGTTGAGGCCGCGGAGATTGATGATGCGCGCTTTGGCGATCTCTTTGCTCCATCACTCTTTGGTGAAGCGCGCGCAGTGGTCATTCGGAATCTGCAAGACCTCGATAGCGATATGAATGCAGCACTGCTCGCTTACATTGCCGATCCAGATCCCACTATCACTTTGATCGCTCTCCATAAAGGGGGAGTGAAAGGCAAGGCGCTCCTAGAAGCTCTTCGCAAAGCAGGTGCGCGCGAGACGCCTTGTGAAGCGATGAAGCGCGATAGCGACAAGATTCAATTCCTGCGCACCGAGGCACTCTCGCGTGGTCGAAAAATTTCTCCCGATGCTGCTAAAGCCCTTGTCGACGCGATTGGATCAGATCTTCGAGAATTGGCAAATAGTTTGAGCCAACTCATTGCTGATACTGCTGGAGAAATCAATATCGAGGCTGTGGAACGTTTTCATGGTGGTCGCATCGAAGCCACCGGTTTTGATGTCACCGATGCTCTTCTTGAAGGCCGGGCGGGCGATGCGCTGGCAACCTTGCGCCACGCTCTCGATACCGGAACTGACCCAGTGATGATCACTAGCGCCCTGGCGGGTGCCTTGCGCACGTTGGCTCGGGTCGGTAGCGCGCCCCGATCATTGCGTTCCGCGGAACTTGCTGGGCAACTTGGAATGGCGCCGTGGCAGATCGATAAGGCCCGCCGCCAACTTCCAGGCTGGACTGGCGCTGGCATAGCCGCCGCCATCACCGAGGTGGCCAGGGCCGATGGCGCGGTAAAAGGCGGGGGAGCTGACCCGGTATTTGCTCTGGAGCGGGCCCTGATCGCCATCGCCCGCAGCCGCACCTGAACCCTAGATAGGTCAAGGGAGCGCCATTTACGCTTGGAAACACCCTCCGGTTTGGGCGCTTCCCGCGCTCGCTGGTACTCTCTGGAGGCTCACTTAGGGCAGATCAGTCATCAGTAGTAGCAGAAGCAAAGGAAGCATTCAGTGGCGAATATTAAGTCGCAGATTAAGCGGATCAAGACGAACGAGAAGGCACGCGAGCGCAACAAGTCCGCGAAGTCCTCGCTCAAGACCGCTGTGCGTCGCTTCCGTGAAACTGCTGAGGCCGGCGACAAGAGCGCAACCACCGAAGCTCTCCGCCATGCATCTCGCCAGCTTGATGTGGCAGTGACCAAGGGTGTCATTCATGCCAATCAAGCCGCCAACAAAAAGTCGGCGATGGCTAAGCGCGCCGCTGCGCTTTAACCCCCTCGCGAGGCTCAGGTGCCTGCGCTCCCATTAAACGAAGCATTTCCTCCGTCGCAAACTCCGCCGGAAAGTATTCGCAACTTCTGCATCATCGCCCACATCGATCACGGCAAATCAACACTCGCTGATCGCATGCTCGGTATCACGGGAGTGGTCGAAGCCCGCAACATGCGCGCGCAATATCTCGATCGAATGGATATCGAACGTGAACGCGGCATCACCATTAAGAGCCAGGCAGTTCGTCTGCCTTGGCGCTCTGGGCTAGATGGCAAGCCTTACATCTTAAATATGATCGATACCCCTGGCCATGTCGACTTCACCTACGAAGTCTCGCGCTCGCTGGCTGCCTGTGAAGGTGCAGTGCTTTTAGTTGATGCTGCACAAGGTATCGAAGCCCAAACACTTGCCAACCTCTACTTGGCAATGGAGAACAACCTCACCATCATTCCGGTATTAAATAAGATTGATTTGCCGGCCGCACAACCCGATAAGTACGCCGACGAGTTGGCCCGCCTGATCGGTTGCGATCCAAGCGATTGCCTTCGCGTCTCTGGAAAGACCGGAATAGGCGTAGAAGAATTGCTCGATCAGATTGTGCTGCAGATTCCGGCGCCGCAGGGTGACGCGAACGCACCAGCAAGGGCGATGATTTTTGATTCGGTCTATGACACCTATCGCGGCGTTGTCACTTATGTGCGTGTGATCGATGGACATCTCTCCGGACGCGATCAGATTATGATGTTTTCCACCGGAGTACGCCACGAAATGTTAGAAGTAGGCGTCATCTCTCCTGAGCCGATTGCGGGCAAAGGTCTTGGAGTAGGCGAAGTGGGTTACTTGATTACTGGCGTGAAGGATGTGCGCCAATCACGTGTGGGTGACACCGTCACCAATGCGGTTCGTCCAGCCACCGTGGCTCTCGGCGGATATAAGGATCCACGCCCGATGGTTTTCTCGGGCCTTTATCCGATGGATGGCGCCGATTACACACAATTGCGTGAGGCGCTCGACAAGCTTCAACTCAACGATGCTGCTTTGGTGTATGAACCAGAGACCTCAGCAGCTCTTGGTTTCGGTTTTCGTTGTGGATTCCTTGGATTGCTCCACTTGGAGATCGTGCGCGAACGCCTTGAGCGCGAAGCCGGACTCGATCTCATCTCTACCGCGCCTAACGTGGTCTACCGAGTCATCATGGAAGATGGCAAAGAGATCCGGGTAACTAATCCCAGCGAATTTCCTACCGGCAAGATTGGGCAAGTCTTCGAGCCAGTCGTGCGAGCGACTATCTTGGCGCCGAGCGAATTCATCGGCACCATTATGGAACTCTGCCAACAACGGCGTGGTTCTTTGATGGGAATGGATTATCTCTCAGAGGACCGCATTGAGATTCGCTACTCACTGCCGCTGGCAGAAATTGTCTTCGATTTCTTCGATAACTTGAAGTCCCGCACTCGTGGGTATGCATCCCTTGATTACGAACCTACAGGCGAAGAAGATGGCGATCTAGTCAAAGTAGATATTCTTCTTCAGGGCGAAGCGGTAGATGCATTTAGTGCAATCGTGCACAAAGATAAGGCATATGCATATGGTGTGATGATGACGCAGAAGTTGCGCGAGCTCATCCCGAGGCAACAATTTGAAGTTCCAATTCAGGCCGCTATTGGTTCACGCGTGATCGCCCGCGAAAGCATTCGAGCCATTCGTAAAGACGTTCTCGCTAAGTGCTACGGCGGTGACATTTCCCGTAAGCGCAAACTGCTCGAAAAGCAGAAGGAAGGTAAGAAGCGAATGAAGATGGTGGGACGCGTAGAAGTTCCACAGGAAGCCTTCATTGCAGCGCTCTCCACCGATGCAGATGTGAAAGAGAAGAGTAAGAAATGAAGCGACTCCTCTCGGTAAACATTGCAGCGGTCGTGCACGAGGGGGAGTGGACCGGTTCGGTAGGTCGTACGGGAATTGATAAGCGACCCGTTGAGCACCGCATCCTGGTTGCTAATGATCATGTTGAAGGCGACTCCGTTCTTGATGTGAAGTCACATGGAGGTCGCGATAAGGCGGTCTACGCCTATGCGCGCGAAGATGGTGATTGGTGGGAAAATCAACTCGGCATTCAGATCGGCAACGGACGATTTGGTGAGAATCTCACCACCGAGGGAGTTGATGTTACTGGCGCACGGATAGGTGAGCGGTGGCGCATTGGATCCGCGCTCCTAGAAGTCTCTGAGCCACGTATCCCTTGCACAGTCTTTGCTGGTTTTTGGCACCGTCCAGGTTTGGTCAAGGAGTTCACTGAGGCGGGTCGCCCAGGCGCTTACTTGCGTATCATCGAAGAAGGAATTGTGGGCGGAGGCGATGAAATTGTGATTGAATCTTGCCCCGACCGAGCCGCCACGATCTCGGATGCCTTTGCCGCGAAGAGCGGAGATCGTTCCCAACTTAAATTGCTCGCGGAGACTTCAGCATTCTCGCCAGCCTGGCACGAGTGGATCGCACGGATAGCGAATTAGTGATGCCAGGGGAACTGCCTGTAGGCGAGCCTGTACCGCGCGATGGATCACTTCCTGAGGGAGTCTCTGCGGGAAAGAGGCCATTCGCGCTCTATATACATATCCCCTTCTGTGCGCGACGTTGTGGCTACTGTGATTTCAATACGTACACGATTGCCGAACTCGGCGGTGATGAATCGATTGAGAAGCAGTATGTAGATGCCTTGGTCAAAGAGATTGCATTAGCTCGATCAATTGTGGGAGATCAACAGGTAACGACGATCTTCTTTGGTGGTGGAACTCCCACGCTGCTTCCTTCAAGTGAGATCGCTCGAATTCTGGATGCCGTGCAACTGCAATTCCGTCTCTCCGATGATGTAGAGATCACCACCGAAGCCAATCCCGATAGTGTTACCTCTGAATCGCTCCGTGAATTGCGTGCGGCTGGAATAAATCGAATTTCTTTTGGTGTGCAGAGTACGACGCCACACGTTCTACAAACGCTGGATCGCACACATAACCCCGCGCAAGTGCCCAACGTGGTGCACGCCGCACGTGATGCTGGTTTCACTCACATCAGCGTGGATTTGATCTATGGCACTCCTGGCGAGACGATCGTGGAGTGGGAGGAAAGCGTACGTTCGCTCCTCACTCTTCCCATTGATCACATCAGTGCATATTCACTTATCGTAGAAGAAGGCACCAAGTTGGGGACTCAGGTGCGCCGCGGCGCCCTAGCAATGCCCGATGAAGATCTCAACGCAGATAAATACATAGTTGCCGATGATCTCTTCACCGCGGCTGGTTTTGCATGGTATGAAGTAAGCAATTGGGCGAAACCCGGCGGGGCTTGCAAACACAATGAAATGTATTGGAAGAATAACGATTGGTGGGGTCTCGGCGCAGGTGCCCATAGCCATGTCGACGGCGTGCGCTGGTGGAATAAGAAACTTCCCGCCGCATATATCAAGCAGTTGCAGGAGGAGTCGTCTCCAGCACTTGCCCGCGAAATTCTCACCGATGAAGAGCGCTCGTTTGAAGAGTTGATGCTGGGAATTAGAACCAGGGAAGGGTTACCGCTCTCTTTGGTCTCCCACAGCGCGGCGGCAGTTGCGCTGGCGGACGGAAACCTTGAAGCAGAGCAGTATGAGATGGGGCGGGTAGTACTTACTCGCTCTGGTCGGTTGATTGCTGATGCTCTTTTGCGCGCTTTTTCCGACGCCTAATTATCAAGAGAGTAATAAAGACGGTTAAG
>WLIL01000179.1 GCA_009702245.1 Actinomycetota bacterium | reverse complement strand
TTTAGCTCTGACTCTGGCGCGGTGTGGACCATATTTACTGACGATGTTTCAACAGATCCAACAGCGACAGTCTCTGGGCTTAATCCTTCAACTCCATACATTTTCCGAGTCGCTGCGGTGAACTCTTCGGATACCGGGCCAAATTCCACATCAACTACGTCAATCACCACTTTTGCCTTAGGCCCTGACCTTGCACTTGCACCGTTGGCTCGTACGGCAGATGGATTCACTTTCCAACTATCGCTAGCAGGTAGCGGCACCATCGCTGATTACTCCATTACTGCCACGAGCAATGTCAACGGATCGACCGTGGTGCGCGACGGAACTACCTTCACTGTAAAGGGTCTAAATCCCGGTGCGGTGAGTGGTGTTTCACTCTCTGCGGCGCGCTCAGGTTATGCAACATCGCGTGCCTCGATAACTGGAACATCTTTACTCGCCGGTACGGTGCCCGTGCTTACTGGAGCCACCAATACTGAGAACGGCTTTACCTTCAACATTTCCAATTACGGCGCCTCGGGCACTACCTACACCTATGTGGTTACCGGTCCAGGTTCCGTTGTTGACGACGCCAGTGGAAGGGTTCGCCTCGTTGGATTGGCGCCGGGGGAGTCAGCCGCAATCGCAGTGCGAGCAAACCGTTACGGCTACACCACAACGTCTGCGACTGTGAGCGGCTCGGTGCTGAAACTTGGTGTGCCTCCGGTGCTCTCTGGAGCCATATCGGCGCGACGCTCGTACACGTTCATCATTTTGGATTGGGTTCCAGGAGCGCAGTACACGCTCTCCACGACTGCGGGAGCGACTGCAGTACTTGAAACCACTACAGCTGGATCTGAAGTTACCGCCAAGGTAACAGTGAGCAATCTTGCATACGCTGCTTCTGCACGCACCACAGTGGTGATTCAACGCACTGGATTCTCAGATGCCTCTATGGATATCGTCGGCGCTGCTAACTCAGCAAGCTCGGATGCTCTACTTTCAGCTGTAGCACTTTCGACTGGTGCAATTGATGGATTTATCTCCTCGACACCTAACTACACCGTAAATGTTCCGTTTAGCACGTCCACCATTCAGGTTCGTCCAACAAAGAGTGAGGCCGACGCGGTCATTCGATATAGCGTTGGCCAGAATGCACTAGCCACCATTGACAGTGCTGCACTCTCTCCAAGTCTTCCACTGAGCGTGGGAAGCAATACCATCACCCTTCAAGTGACTGCGGCCAGCGGTGCGGTAAATACGTACCTCGTTCGTGTCGTGCGTGCACCATCAGCAAATGCAAGCCTTGCTAGCTTTACTACCTCAGCGGGAAGTATCGGTACTTTTTCTGCTGACGTAATCTCATATGTGGCAAACGTGAGATACGACTCTTCCACTGCGACAGTAACTCCGACCCTCTCTGATTCCAATGCCACCATGCAGGTACGTATTAACGGTGGCATCGCTACGGCGCTTAGCAGTGGGGCGACTTCAAGTGCCTTGCAACTTCAGGTGGGTAACAATTCGATTCAGATTCTGGTCACAGCGCAGGACGGCACCACTGTGCAGACGTATACATTGACTGTTGCCCGCGGCGGTCCAGCCAGCGCCCAACTCTCGGCGCTTTCTGTCTCTCCTGGCGCCATCGCGAACTTCGACCCATCCACGCTCAACTACGAAGTTAACTTGCCAGCTGGTACTGGAACGATCACGATCACGCCAAGTGCAACTTCAGATGCATTTATCTGGATCCGTGGCGTTAACGTGTTGACAGGAACTGCTGCCGCACCTATTTCGCTTTCGCCAGGAATTACCACAATTCCAATTCTTGTAACCTCCCCTGATTTGACGGTAACTACGCCATATCAGGTGCGTGTAACGCTAGATAGCGTTCCATCTAGCACCTCAATCACACGTTCTGCTGTAGGAACGACCAGCGGCCTGGTGTTTACAACGCAACCTCAGGTGACGATTGTAGATAGCGCATCGCAAGTAGTACTTCTAGGTTCATATACGGTACGTGCTCGAATTACTAGTGGTGCAGGTGGAAGTCTCATTGGCACTACGTCGGCAAGCACCACTCGTGGTATCGCTACTTTCTCTGGTTTAGGTATTCGCGGTATTGCTGGAACCCAGTACACCATCTCCTACGAGGTAGATAATCTCACTTCTGCCACGCAAAACGTGACGGTAACCCCGGGCGCTGCGACCAGGCTATCGCTCGTCCAAAGTGCATCTGGTGCACAGAACGCGGTGGCCTTTGTTACTCAGCCTCGCGTTTCGATACTCGATGCAGAGGGGAACATCGTCACCTCCGCCTCTGACCCCATTTTGGTTGCGATTATTTCTGGTGCCGGAGGAACGATCGCTGGAAGCACCTCTCAGGTGGCAGCAAGTGGGGTGTTGAGCTTCGTTGGTCTAGGCATGCGCGGAGTCGCCGGTCGCACTTACTCTCTTTCTTACACTTCTGGATCGCTCACCTCCGTATCGCAGACGATCGAGGTGACTCCTGGTATCGCTCAAGGCCTCATTCTTACCCGCGCGTCTTCCGGCTTACGTTCAGGTGACGCCTTCACCGTTCACTCGCAAGTTTCGGTGGTTGACTCGGGCGGGAATATTGTCACCTCAACAACAGGCACTATTCAAGTTGGTCTGAGCGGCAGCAATGGCGCCACTCTTACCGGCAATCGTACGGCAACCGTTGAGAGCGGTACCGCAACTTTCGCTGGCTTGAGTATCTCCGGCCCAGGAAATCAGGATTACACACTCACTTATACTTTCTCCGGTCTCGGAGCTTTGACCGAGAGCGCCCGCCTACTTTCTGGCGTTCCTCATCACATTGTTCTCTCACGCAATGCGGTCGGCTTCTACAATGGTGCTGCGTTCACTACACAACCTGAAATCACGGTGTACGACAAGACAAATAACGTGATCACGACCGCAGACGGCAGCATTGAGGCGTCAGTTTCAACAGGTGGATCACTCGTCGGCTCGACCTCAATAACGCCAGTCGCTGGTGTAGCAAGTTTCACAAATATCGGAGTCACTGGAGTCACTGGCTCCACTTACGTTATTACCTTCTCGTACGGCTTACTTACGGCAGTCACTCAGTCGGTAACCGTGAGCGCAGGCGCTTCGTTGACGCCGATTATTGGTGCACTCTCTTCAACGCCTGCCGGCTTTGCCTTCCAAATCACGAACTTCACCAATCTCTTCCGTTGGAATCTTGGAATATCAGG
>WLIL01000178.1 GCA_009702245.1 Actinomycetota bacterium | reverse complement strand
TCATCCCAATTGGCCGGCACTCTCTCAGGTGGCGAGCAGCAGATGGTGGCCGTGGGACGTGCACTGATGTCACATCCCCGCCTCATCCTCATGGACGAACCATCCATGGGTCTGGCTCCCAAGCTGGTGGAACAGAGCTTTGAAATGATTGCTAACTTGCACTCACAAGGCGTTTCAATGCTCATCGTGGAACAGAACGCAAACATGGCGCTCTCGGTTGCTGATCGGGGCTATGTATTGCAAACTGGTCGCATCGTCCTCGAAGGTGAAGCAAAAGAGCTCGCCGGACACGAAGAACTACGGAGGGCTTATCTTGGCCGCTAACGATCTCGCCGCAAAGTACCGTTCACAATTCTCGGTATTCGAGCACGTCACCTATCTCAACTCCTGCTCACAAGGTGCGTTAGCGTCTTCTGTCAAGCAAAGTTTCGCCGAATACCTCAGCACTATGGAACTGAAAGGTTCTGCTTGGGGCGATTGGACTGCTGCGCAAGAGAAAGTTCGCGGACTCACCGCACGCTTCTTCAATGTGCCTGCTACTGAGATGGCAATTACTACTTCAGCCTCCGCGGGCGTGAGTTCTGTGGCTTCTGCGCTCAACTTTAATGAAGGTCGCAACAAAGTTGTCACTACCAACAACGAATTTCCTACGATTGGTCAAATCTGGCATGCCCAAGAGAGCCGCGGCGCCAAAGTAGTGCACGTCCCTACTAACGCAGACCTCACCGTCAACGTTGAAGCCATGGTAAATGCGATCGACGAAGAGACCATGATCGTCTCGATTACTCATGTCTGCTTCCGCAATGGCACCGTCACCGAACTTGCTCCGATCATCGAGGCCGCACATCGCATGGGTGCACTCGTACTAGTCGATTCATACCAAGCAGTTGGCGCGATCCCGATGGATCTCGCTGAACTTAAGGCAGACTTTGTGGTCGGTGGAATGCTCAAGTACCTCATCGGCGTTCCCGGACTTGGATTCCTCTACGCTCGCGAAGAGACCACCAAGCACCTAATTCCGATTAACACGGGATGGTTCGCGGCGCGTGACATCTTCAAGATGGATATTCATTCATACGATCCCGCTACCGACGCGCGTCGCTTCGAATCTGGTACCCCACCAATTCCCTCGCTCTACCCAGTAGCTGCGGGTCTCGAAATGGTGATGGAAATTGGGATGCAAAATATCGCCGATTACGTAGCTCCACTCCATGATGAATTACGCGCTGGCATCGAGGCGATGGGAGGCAGGGTCGTTACTCCGGCCGCGGCCCACTTGCACGGTGCCATGCTCGCAGTCGCATCCACAGATGAGAATGCACACGTGGCGGTCCTTGAAGGAGAAAAGGTCATCACCTCCTGTCGCGATGGAAATATCCGCATCTCCCCACACTTCTACAACGATCGCGGGGATGTGGAACGCACCTTGGCGGCGTTCCAAAAACATAAGTCCTTCTTGAGGTAGTAATCACGTTCCCTTTGGGGAAGATTCGTGGCAGATTTGCTCTCTATGAAGATCTCGCGTCACTACATCACCATCAATAACTCACAAGGTTCACGCCGAGTCCACTACCGCGTCTGCGGAAGCGGTCCAGCGCTCCTGATGATTCATCAGAGTCCAAGGTCGGGAGCCGAATATGAGCGCTTGATGTTGGAGTGGGGCAAAGAGTTCACCTGCATCGCACCCGACTCCCCCGGTTATGGAAACTCAGGGCCCCTCAATCATCCTGATCCCAAACTCGCTGACTTCGCCGACGGGGTAGCGGAATTCATGGACGCCATTGGTCTTAAACAAGCTGGTGGCTACGGATTCCACTCGGGTGGTGCCATCGCAATGAATCTCCATGTGCGTTATCCCGGGCGCCTCTCCATGCTCGTTTCGGGTGGTTATCCCATTTGGAGTGATGAAGAGAAGGCGATGTTCGCCAGCAGTTACTTGCCTCGTTTTCTTCCCCAAGTTTATGGAGACCATCTCACCTGGCTCTGGGGCCGCATGCTCGAGCAATCGTGGTTCTTCCCATGGTTTGATCGTCGCCACACAAGTCGCATGACAGTGGCGCATCAGGATCCCACCAAGGCCGCCCCCGGGATCGCTGAAGTACTTGATGCCGGCGATAACTATCGATTCGGCTACAACGCAGTGCTCCAAGCAGATAGCGATATTCCACCAGCCGACACCAAGTGCGCACCTGTACATATCTCCACGTACAAGGCTGATCCACTTGCAAAGCAGCTGGGCCGACTACCGCAATTGCCGGAAGGGTGGAGTTTTGCGCTTGCCGAGAATCCCCCCGAGTTTGAAGCGTGGGCAATCGGCAAACTTCGTGAAAATGTGGCACCCGCTCCCGGCGTATTGAACGAAGACTCTGCTGCCGGATTTATTGCAGTGAAGACATCCAAGTTCGATGGACTCATTCATTGGAACGGCCCTCAGGATGCAACAACACTGACATTGCACGGGCCAGGTCGTGCGATGGAGCTGCTTCCTGTAGACGGTTCATTAAGAATAGACCTGCCGGGCCACGGTCTCTCGAGTGATATCTCTGCTGGGGCATCACTTGCAGAGTGGGTGGAGATCATTTCGCAGGCGGTTACTTCTTTCTCGAAACTCACTTGTGTTTCAGGCGAAGGCATATCGGCACTCTTAGCGCTCGCACTTTCTGCAACAGAGAAATTTGAATGCGTCTGCGCTACCAACGCACATATACCAGTCGATAGCGAGAAGTGGATTTCTGAGGTTCCTGACTTCACGCCAGATCGCTTTGGCGCCTACCTCACGCGTGCCTGGCGCATTGTGCGAGCCGGCAGATATTTCTGGCCGTGGTTTGATGTGAAAGATAGCAACGGCATTACATTCGAGCCAGCTGATGAAACTCCAGAATCGATGGCGCTGGAACACCGGGCCCTTTTGCGATGCCGCGCACACCTTCCACTTACCGAAGTACTTCTTCGCGCAGATCGCGGTGCGCTTCAAAAGAATGCCGCAAAGATCGACCGCTGGGAAATCGCGCCTTGGGCTACGGATCGCGCTGACCTCTGGCGCCCCTAATGTTGCTCACTCCTCGAGCGATGCGTCAATCGCTCAAAGAACATCCACGCATTCTCGATGGTGGGCTTTCCACGGCTCTAGAAGAGCGCGGACATACACTCGACGGATTGCTCTGGACTGGCGAGTTATTGCGCACTGCTCCTGCCGAAATTGCGGAGGCGCATGGGTCTTACGTTGATGCCGGCGCGCAGATTCTGATCACTTCT
>WLIL01000177.1 GCA_009702245.1 Actinomycetota bacterium | reverse complement strand
CGCCGGCTTCGCGGAGCATCTTCACAATGGCGCGCTGGGTATTACCGCGCACGATGGAGTCATCTACCACGACTAAACGTTTGCCAGCGACGATGTCTTTGAGCGGATTAAGTTTGAGACGGATGCCGAGTTGGCGAATGGTTTGGCTCGGTTCGATGAAAGTACGACCGACGTAGGAATTCTTCACAAGCCCTGCGCCATAAGGGATTCCAGAGGCTTTGGCATACCCCACAGCGGCTGGTGTACCTGATTTGGGAACGGGGATCACCAGATCTGCAAGGGCGGGATGTTCAAATGCCAGGCGCTCCCCCACTGCTACGCGAGTGGCGTGAGTATTGCGTCCGGCAATGATGGTGTCGGGACGCGCAAGGTACACATATTCGAAGAGACAACCCTTGGGATCAGGGGTTGCAAAGGTGCGCGAGCGCAAACCATTTTCATCGATAGCAATTAATTCACCGGGTTCGATCTCGCGCACGAAAGTGGCGCCAACAATATCGAGTGCCGCTGATTCACTTGCGACTACGTAACCGCGTTCGAGACGACCAAGAACAAGTGGGCGCACACCATTGCGATCACGTGCGGCATAAAGAGTGTGTTCATCCATAAATACCAGTGAGAACGCGCCTTGCAGTATCGGAAGTACTTCCATCGCACTTGCTTCGATACTGTGCGATGGGTTCTCGGCAAGAAGTGCGGTCATGATTTCGGTATCGGTAGTGATATCACTCGAAATAATGACGTTACGGCGTTGCGCGACTTCGAGTAGATCACCAGTGTTGGTGAGGTTTCCGTTATGTGCCAGAGCAAGTGAACCGTGATCAGTGGCGCGCAGAGTGGGTTGTGCGTTCTCCCACTTACTTGAACCAGTGGTGGAGTAGCGCGTATGACCGATTGCGATGTGTCCAGTGAGAGTTGCTAGATCTGCTTCAGTGAAAACTTGAGAGACGAGCCCCATCTCTTTGAAGACCACAATGCGATCACCAGCGGTGGCCGCGATACCAGCAGATTCAGTACCGCGATGTTGCAATGCATAAAGACCATAGAAGGTGAGCTTGGCGACCTCTTCACCGGGCGCCCAGACACCGAAGACCCCGCAGGCATCTTGCGGCCCGCGTTCGGAGAAGAGTTCGTGGGTGAGGTGGCCATCGGGGAGACGAGTCATGGCTTTGCCTCTCCAGTGAGCGGGAGGTGGGCGGAGAGATCGGCGAGGCTCCCGGAGGCATCGATTGCGCCCCGATTGAGGGCTTCGGCCCAGGTGGTGGCCCCGGAGGCGAGCGCGAGCCAGGTGGTGGCCGCCATCTCGATCACATTCGGAGGAGTGCCGCGGGTGTGGCGCGGACCTTGGCCACATTGGATCGCGGCATACGGCGGGATCCGTACTTCGATTGCCTTACCTGGAAATTTCTTTGCAAGTAGATCCAGAGTGGCGAGCACTTCTTCCAGTACTGCGGGATCTTGCTTCATGTTGATCGCGTTCATGAGGCACTTCCAAAGAGACGCGGGAAAGTTTCTTCGTGTGCGCTTTTGAGTGTTGCAAGATCAATTACGAATTGACCATCAATTTCGAAGTGATCGCCGCCAGTAACACCGAGCTCCTTGGCTCTCACGCGATGAAACTTTGCAGTGTTAATGAGTTGATCGACGCGATCGCGCGTCGTGGTGATGAGAATGCGGCCGGGGGATTCCGAGAAGAGTGCGATGAATGGATCAGCATGATTAGCGAGTCGCACAGTGGCACCGATCTTTTTGCGAAGCGCCATTTCCGCGAGCGCGATCGCTAATCCCCCTTCACTGAGATCGTGTGCCGCGGTGGCAATGTTGTGCTTCATGATGTCGTTCATCAGATTCGCCAGGCGCGCTTCGTGTGGCAGGTTGGCGCGCGGTGGCAGACCACCAAGGTGTCCGTGCATGTGCGCCCACTCGCTACCGGCGAGATCTTCGTTAGTAATTCCTAAGAGAACGATCACTTCATGTGCGGCTTGAAAACTACTCGGGATGCGCTTTCGTACATCCTGAATGACACCGAGCACACCGATAACGGGTGTGGGGAGAATCGCTACATCGCCTGTCTGGTTGTAGAACGAGACGTTTCCACCGGTGACGGGAAGACCTAGTTCTAAACATCCATCCGCTAAGCCAGAGACGGCGCGTTCGAATTGCCACATGACATGGGGATCTTCCGGCGATCCAAAGTTAAGACAGTTAGTGACCGCAAGTGGAGTAGCGCCCGAGGTGGCGACATTGCGATAGGCCTCGGCGAGTGCGAGCCTCGCACCTTCGTAGGGATCGAGTTTGCACCAACGACCATTAGCATCGGTGGAGAGTGCGACACCCAGATGAGTTTCCTCATCGATACGCACCATTCCAGAATCTTCTGGTTGTGCAAGAACAGTATTTCCTTGCACGTAACGATCGAATTGATCAGTGACCCAACTCTTATCTGCCATGTTGGGAGTGGCGATGAGTGCGAGGACCTCTTTGGCTAGTTGTGCGCCATTGGTGGGTCGCGCAAGGGTGGGGATATCCGCATTGAGCGCATCTTGTGTTGGCGGTTTGGAAAAGGGGCGCTGGTAGACCGGACCATCGTGGGCGACGGTGCGCGGCGGCACGTCGACGATGAGATCACCCTTCCACTCAATGTGCAGACGCGTGTCATCGGTGACCTCACCAATCACGGTGACGGTGACATCCCACTTCTTACAGATCTCTAAGAAGCGCTCGATCTTGCTCGGCTCCACGATGGCGCACATGCGCTCTTGTGACTCACTCATCAGGATTTCTTCGGGGGAGAGGGTGGCATCACGGAGCGGCACTCGATCAAGGTAAATATGCATACCCCCGGTGCCGGCGGAGGCGAGCTCGCTGGTGGCACAGGAGAGGCCGGCGCCCCCGAGATCTTGAATACCGACCACGAGATCTTCTTTAAAGATTTCTAGTGAGCACTCGATGAGAAGTTTCTCGAGGAAGGGATCACCCACTTGCACGCTTGGTCGCTTCGCCCGGTCTTTACCATCGCCGCTTGCTTGAAAAGTTTCACTGGCGAGTACCGAAACACCACCGATGCCATCGCCACCAGTTTTGGCACCGAAGAGCACCACGAGATTTCCGGCGCCGGCAGCTTTGGCAAGTTTGATGTCTTCATGTCGCATCACACCGACGCAGAGCGCGTTCACCAGTGGGTTGCCGGCATAGGTTTCGTCGAACACTACTTCGCCACCGATGTTGGGTAGGCCAAGGCAATTTCCATAACCGCTGATGCCAGCGACGATGCCAGG
>WLIL01000176.1 GCA_009702245.1 Actinomycetota bacterium | reverse complement strand
GTACGGTTCTGCTGAAAGTGGCGAAGCTGGCACGCGTGAAACGATTTCTGTGGAAGTTGACGGTCGCCGCTTTGATGTCACCCTTCCTGCTGGACTCGGAAGTGGCGCAACTTCCGCTGCTACTGGCGCTCGGCGTAGCGGCGCTCGCAAAGCAAACGCGGCAGCAACTGGCACCTCACTTGTGGCCCCTATGCAAGGAACTGTGGTCAAGGTTGCCGTTGCCGATGGCGCCACCGTCAATGAAGGTGACCTCATCGTGGTGGTGGAAGCCATGAAGATGGAGCAACCACTTAACGCACATAAAAGTGGCACGATCTCCGGGCTCAAGATCGCTAAGGGCGAAACCATCACTGCCGGAAGTGTGATCTGCGAAATTAATTAGTTCCTACACGGGCGCAAATGATCCCAGCGCGTGTCATGCAGAGCATTCTCCCCTGACTCTTCTACCCTCCTAAACATGGGCCTCTATGCAGCATTCGGATCGAACTTAGATCCTGCCCAGATGCTGCGCCGGGCGCCCCACTCCCCCTTCCAAGGTACCGGCTGGTTGGAAGGTTGGAGACTGACCTTCGGGGGCGAAGACATGGGTTGGGACGGGGCGTTAGCCACCGTTGTTGAGAGTCCAGAAGATCTCATGAGCCATGTTTTTGTCGGGCTCTACGAGATCACCGCTGAGGACGAGAAGAGCCTTGATGAATGGGAAGGGGTGACCATCGGGCTCTACAACAAAATTCGCGTCCGAGTTCACACCCTCGATGGCTACCCACTCGCCTGGCTCTATGTGCTCAATGGTTACGAAGGCGGACTACCTAGCGCTCGCTATTTGGGAACGATGGCTGATGCAGCCGAAGCCGCGGGTGCGCCTCATGATTATGTGACGGAACTTCGACGCCGTCCATGTATTTCAAACGGTTAATTAACTACTGCACTCCAGCTGTTGCTTGATGACGACATATTGCTCTTAGAGTTACCTGCGTAGAAAAGTTGCACTGAACAAGTTCCTTTAGCGAGCGGCTTCACCGAGATGGAAACCACTGCAGCGCTGGTGCTAGTGGTCTTTATGATCGAGCACGTGCTTGGAGTAGACACGGATGCTGAGATAAGTCCACTGGCAGGGGCTGAATTATTTGTCTTGAGCATCGCAGAGAACTTCGTACCTTTGACACCCTTCAGCGTCATGCGGCCCATATTTGTAGTCACAATGCGAGTTGTAATTGTTGCTGGACTAGATACACCTTCGCGTGGCTTCACGAGGGTGAAACTTCGCTCAACCGGTGTTGCTGGTGCAAACTTCGCATCACCTGATTGGGTAGCAACTACTGTGCAGAGAACGGGGTCGGGAGCGATCGAATTACGTAAGGCCTGCGCAAAGGAATCTTCTCGTTGCCCCAAAACTTCGCAGGTGCTCGAAGTCGCTGACTTAAATATGACCGGAAGTCCCGAGGAAGCAGTCGCCTTCAACGGCACCGTTGGCCCAAACTCGCGGCTAGGAATCGGTGGGAAGTTGATCGTTTGCGTGGTCAGCTCGGGCTCTGGCTGCGGTGCGGGTAAGAGACCGAATGCAGGAGTCCCAGGAAGCCCGTTTTTCAGCGCTGGGGCAGGAAGTACCGTTTCGGTTTCACCCTTCGGTTCTCGCACACTCTCTGGATCCTTCACAACGAATGGTGCAGGTGCAAATACCGGTGCAGGTGCAGGTGTAAATACCGGTGCAGGTGTAAATACCGGTGCTGGTGCAGGTGTAAACACCGGTGCAGGTGTAACTACTGGTGCTGGTGCTGGTGCTGGTGTAACTACTGGTGCTGGTGCTGGTGTAACTACTGGTGCTGGTGCTGGTGTAACTACTGGTGCTGGTGTTGGTGCTGGCGTAACTACTGGTGCTGGTGTTGGTGCTGGCGTAACTACTGGTACTGGTGCTGGTGTAACTACTGGTGCAGGAGTTGGTGCTGGTGCTGGTGCTGGAGTCTCAGGCACCTCTGGTGTTGCTGGAATCTCAGGCACCTCTGGTGTTGCAGGAATTTCCGGTGCAGGTGTTGGTGCAGGTGTTGGTGCAGGTGTTGGTGCAGGAGTTGGTTCCGGAGTAGGCGTCGGCGCAGGAGTTGGTGCGGGAGTTGGTTCCGGAGTAGGCGTCGGTGCTGGAGCCGGAGTAGGTGAGGGAGTTGGTGCAGGAGCCGGAGTTGGTTCCGGCGTCGGTGCAGGAGTTGGTGTTGGAGCCGGAGTTGGTGTTGGTGCCGGAGTTGGCGTAGGTACAGGAGTTGGTTCTGGCGTCGGTGCAGGTGTTGGCGTAGGTGCAGGAGTTGGTGTTGGTTCCGGAGTAGGAGTCGGTGCAGGAGTTGGTGTTGGTTCCGGAGTAGGAGTCGGTGTTGGAGCCGGAGTTGGCGTAGGTGCAGGAGTTGGTTCTGGCGTCGGTGCAGGTGTTGGCGTTGGTGCAGGTGTTGGTGTTGGTTCCGGAGTAGGAGTCGGTGCAGGAGTTGGTGTTGGTGCAGGTGTTGGTGCAGGTGTTGGCTCCGGTACTGCAGTGATTGTTACTGAACCAATACTTGTCCAATCACTCCGGTTATTGGTCTCATCAATCGCTTGCGCACTCACTGAGTAGAGCCCTGGAACGGTTCCGCATGAAATCAAGAGGTCGTTTCGGTAGAGGCCATCAAACTTCGTGCCGCTCCAAAGACCGGCATTCACAGTTGCGGTTGTTCCTCCACTTGCATTAACCAATCTGATAGCGACAGTGGCAGTGCCATAGTCATCAGTGACACGAGCACTCAGAATTGAAAGAGTGCGACATACCTCAACTGAGGCAGGTGACACAGTGCCCGAAAGCACCACAGGCGGGGTGGTATCTAACACGGGAGGCGCCGCAACTGTGATCGTGCCGATGTTCGTCCAACCACTTGCCACATCATTGGTATTCGTAGCATTTGCTTGCGCCGTATAGGTTCCGGGAGTAAAGATACAAGGCACTACTTGATCATTTGCGAAGAATCCATCGAATGAAGTGCCAGAAGTGCGATAACCGGTAATGCTAAAGAAGGTTCCGCCAGAGGCATTCATCAGCCTCATGGTTACGGCCTTGATACCGAGGGCATCGGTGACATGAGCTGAGACTGCAGTGATGTTGTTACAGGCCACAATTGTGGTTGGAGTAATTGAGCCACCCACAATTACCGGACCGGTCGGTGTAGGAGTTGGCGTAGGAGTTGGCGTAGGAGTTGGCGTAGGAGTTGGCGTAGGTGTCGGCGTAGGTGTCGGCGTAGGTGTCGGCGTAGGTGTCGGCGTAGGAGTTGG
>WLIL01000175.1 GCA_009702245.1 Actinomycetota bacterium | reverse complement strand
TCCGAAACGAAACTCTGTCTCACTGGCCCATCCACCGCGGCCGCTATTCCGGTAGCGATCGCTAATAGAAAGACATGCCAAATCTTTGCATGATGCGAGAGGGCAATAAACCCCAGAGCGAAGGCGCTTGCGGCCCCACCGAGGCTGGTGAAGGTTAAGACCATACGATTATTGAATTTGTCGGCAAACGACCCACCGAGGAGGCTAAAGAACAGGTAGGGGGCGAACTGTACGCAGGTCACCGCTCCGAGCACTGTTCCACTATGCGTTAATTCTAAAATGAGCCAATCTTGTGCTACACGCTGGCCCCAAAATCCAGTGTTAGTGATGAAACTTGACGCAAAAAAGAGACGATAATTTCGATGTTGAAATGAGCGGAACGAGTTGCGCAAGTTTTTCCTCTCATGGGGAGTCAACTAGTTCACGATATCGCCCGAAAGGGAGATGTCCTATAAACCCGAGGTTCGCCAAGCCTTTCTCGTGCGATCAAGGATTGAAATGGAAGTTGCACTTTCCAGTCCGGACATTGTGTTCAATATTCATGTCCGGACATTGGAATAAATCCTATTAAAAAGAGTTGACCTGCCGTATGGGTAACCCTAGGTTGGCGTTGTTACTCCATCGCTCTTGAGAGGGTTCTTCATGAAGATTTCCACCGTAGGGAAAGTAGTTTCACTATTCGTCGTTGCCACACTCGCACTTCTTCCGCTAAATAGTTCTTCAGCGGCAGCGAAGATCGAGACTGTGCGTTTTGCTCTACCAGTGGCCGTGCCTGATGGCGGTCAAGTATGGGCTTACGTTCCGCAGTGGGCAGATATGTTCAAGAGCGAGCGCGTTAAAGTTGAAATTATTTACAACAACGGTGGTGGTGCAGCTCTAACCCAGGTCGCCAGCGGAAAAGCAGATTTCGCAATTAATAATCCGCAAGCTCTGATCAATGCTGTTGGACAGGGTCTGCCTGTTGTCGGAATCGCGACTGTGATTCCACGCCAAATTTATGGTGTCTATGTGTTGCCAGGAAGTCCCATCAAGACGTATGCCGATCTCAAAGGTAAGAAGATCGGAATCTCAGCGCCAACTAGCGGCGTCTATCCATTCTCGCAAGCCGCTTTTGCCGAGAAGGGCCTTGATTGGAAGACGGATGTCACGTATGTGACAACGGGTTCGGGTGCGCCCCAACTGGTTGCTTTGACCAAGGGCACTATTGATGCGGTTGCCACGCAAGAGACCTCGATTGCGAGCTTTGCAGCCCAAGGTACGACGGTCCGCCAGCTTCCTCCGACTTCAGTGCAAAATGATCCTGCCGACTTAATTGTGGCAAACAAGGACTTTGTGAAAAATAATCGTGACCTTACAGTTCGATTTGCGCGTGCGGTGATGCGCGGAATCGTTTATGCCAACCTCAATCCTGATAAGGCACTGGACGCATTCCAATACGAATTCCCTCAATCAGCAGTCGGCCTCAGCGATGCTGAAAACTTGTCCATCATCAAGTCCCGCATTGATTCAACTGCCAAGGCCGTCACCCAGAAGGGTTGGGGCGATATTCCTCTTGCGGGTTATCAGCACGTCATGGACGTAGGCGTGAAGTTCGGCGCTATCACAACTGCCCAGGACTTTGCGAAGGTCTTCGACACGAGCCTGCTTGCAGATATTCAGGATTTCGACATTCGGACTCCAAATGTCGTGGCCGGAAGCACGCCAGTTGCTGCTAAGCCAGCGACTCCTGCCGCTACCCCGGCAAAGAGTGCAGTAAAGAAGTCGGGAGATTCGTGCACCAAGGTAGGTGCAACGGCTAAGACTGCTGCAGGTAAAACTCTCAAGTGCCAAAAAGTTGGTGGAAAGCTAGTTCTCCGCTAGGCATCGATCTTGCACGATGTAGCCTCTCCGCCATTGAAATGGTGGAGAGGCTACACATAAGAGTCCATGTCCAAACTTGGTAAGTAGAGGGGTAACAACAGACATGAAGACAGCTTCAGGCAGGTCGGGCGCACGAGTTCTTTTCTTGGTTATGATCGTGGGTCTTTGGGAGCTCTTGATCAGAGCGGCGCACATTCCCACGTACGTGATTCCAGCGCCC
Organism: Actinomycetota bacterium; assembly: GCA_009702245.1. Taxonomy (GTDB): domain Bacteria; phylum Actinomycetota; class Actinomycetes; order Nanopelagicales; family Nanopelagicaceae. Next base: position 1,207 of record WLIL01000175.1, on the reverse strand, counting down.
AGCGAAGTGTGGAATAGGCTCTTTCTCGGATTTCAACAAGGATTCTTGCTGGAATACACCCGTGTCACGGCAGTAGAGATCGTGCTGGGGTATTTTGTTGGTGTCATTCTTGGATTCGGCATCGCAGTTTTGATCGTTCAATACTTTGCCGTCGACTTTTTCTTGTATCCCATCATCATCTCAATTAATGCCGTCCCAAAAATTGCGATTTCGCCATTGTTGATTATCTGGGTGGGGACCGGCCTCGAGTCTAAAGTGCTTATTGCTGCCTTGACTGCCTTTTTCCCACTGCTTGTCAGTGTGGTAACTGGCCTACGCCTCGTAGAAATAAGCCAGGTTCGACTCATGAGAGCTGCTGGAGCAAGCAAATGGCAAGTATTTCGCATGGTGGCATTGCCAAACGCTCTACCTACGATCTTTGGTGGTTTGCAAGTAGCAATAGTTCTGTCGGTCATCGGTGCTGTCGTTGGAGAATTTGTTGGCGCATCGTCAGGCCTGGGATATTACATTCTCTTTGCTAATGCTCGACTTGACACGGCTTCTATGTTTGCCGGATTTGTTTTGCTTGCCCTCATCGGTACTTTCCTGAGTCAAGCCGTAGTGAGAACCGGACGCAAAGTTGTTTTCTGGCGCGAAATTGACAAAATGGCTCAGGTATAAGGAAGAGTGCATATGATTATAAACTCCGAGCCAGTGAATTACGTTGGCATCAAAAATTTAGCCGTCACATATCACCCAAAAAAGGGTTCGCCAGTCGAGGCACTTCAAGACTTCTCGTTGGATATTTCTAAAGGCGAGTTCGTTAGCGTAGTTGGAGCGTCGGGCTGTGGTAAGAGTACTTTACTCAATGTAGTGGGCGGCTTACTTGGCGCTACCGGCGGGGAAGTTCTGGTTGATGGAACCCCTGTTCGTGGACCACGTCGTGATGTGGGCATTGTCTTTCAAACGCCTGTGCTCCTGCCATGGCTCACTGTTCTCTCAAACACATTGCTTGTCCCTAAGATTCAGCGTCTTGATAAGGAAAAACACAAGGCTCGCGCACTAGAACTTCTGGAGATGGTGGGACTCTCGGGGTATGAAGACAAATACCCGAGTGAACTCTCTGGCGGCATGCAACAGCGGGTGAGCGTTGTGCGAGCGCTTGTAGCCGATCCAGCGCTTCTCTTGATGGATGAGCCTTTTGGTGCTTTAGATGCGCTCACGCGTG
>WLIL01000174.1 GCA_009702245.1 Actinomycetota bacterium | reverse complement strand
GTTGTCAGGCCAGAGACGACGAGGGCTGCGCTAGCAGCAACTACGCCGAGGCGGGTTGTCTTCTTCACAGGGGGTTTCCTTCCGAAAGGGATAGGGCAGAACATGGATCTAACTTGCACGAGTGTGCCGTATTCCACAGGCCGGTGCCAACTTAGTTACGTGTCCTAAGCCTGTGGATTTGGCGTCCGACACGAGGACGCTAGGCCGAAGAGGGGTGGCCTGACCTGGATCTAGCCGCTGACTTAGCCAGTTCTTAGCCAGTTTTAGGCTTCGTCGTAGCCAGGGGCTGGCCGGCCATCGGGGTAGTAGGCAGCGGCTGGGGAGCCCGCAGGCCGAAAGGTTCCCAGGATCCAGAGGTCCTCTTCGCGGTCGTTCATGACTGAGTGGAGCATCCGGGGGGCCACCATGAAAGTGGAGCCGGGGCCGATGGGCACTTTGGTATCGCCCACCACAAAGGTGCCTCCTCCTCGGACGATATGGCAGATCTCGTCGTAGAGGTGATAGTGAGCAGGAGCTCCTGAGGTCGGGATGAAACCCACGAACATCGTGGCCCCACTACTCCCGCGACTTTCATCAAAGAGCACTTCGAATTCTCGGTTGCCGGTGGCCTTGCCTTTATTCGTGATCCCTTGTTGGACCACGCGTTGAAAACCGATGGTAGGTTTCGCGATTTTGCGGGCATATGGCCCCATGCCTGGCGCATGGACTGAAAAAATCTTGAAGGGGCTGGTGCTCGAAAGCGCCCAAGCCTCTCCGTCGCGGATCAAGGCAGCGCAATCAGGAGAGAGCGCGAACGATTCGCCAGCGACTGTAAGTGTCCCGCTACCTTCGCGCACGAAGAGCAGCAGATCTCCATTCTCGTGGATCCCCATGTCGGCACTTCCATCGAGATGGATTTCGCGAGCCGTAAGTGCTTCTGCGTACTCACCATCTCGAACAAGTTCGAAGATCTCTGCTTCGCCTCGCGAAATTGCAGCGACATCGGCTACGGTGCGTACCACGCCCGGAAAAAAGTTACTGGGATTCGTTGTCATGAAAGGAAGCGTACTCGTGAAGATACTTCGCCACGCAAGTGCTATTTGGAACGGATCAGTGCCGACCGGTACTGGAAGCATGACTTTGGGTCGCGCCGGTCAAGTGATTCCCTTCTCGTTGAAGTCACGTACTGAGGAGAACTCCGGTACCAACCCCGAAGAGCTGATCGGCGCAGCACATGCCGGATGCTTTTCGATGGCACTCACCAGCATTCTTGAAGATGCCGGTCTTGCGGTGGGCTCAGTGGAAACGAGCGCTCGCGTCACGCTCGAACAACGTGCCGACGGTTTTTGGATCAGCGAAGTTCATCTCGTGACTCGCGGGATTGGCCAAGCATGTTCCAATGATGAGTTCGTCTCATTTGCTGAGAAGGCGAAAGAGACGTGCCCAGTTTCTAAGCTCTACTCTTCAGCCACCATCACTCTGGATGCTTCGCTCGCCTAATCAGCTCGCAACTACTCGTCTTTAAGTGCGTAGTTCGTGATTTCGGTGCGAACATCCCAGAGTTCAGGGAAGAAGCTTTTATCACGTAGTTGACCGATTACTTCAACAGGCGTTCCTTGCGTTCCAGAAACGTGCAACCCAATGCTGCGTTCGACCACTTTAAAGTGGCGATGACGCCAATTGATCATGCGTTCATCAATTTCGATGAGAGCTTCGGCTAAACGGTAAAGCTGATCGTGCTTTTCATGGTGCACAAAGAGGTCTAGCAAAGAGATGGCTTCGGCATTTAAGAGGCGATGGAATTCCGCGCCAAGTTGTGGAATAACAGCGCGGATTCCATTGAAGCCAGGAGAATCAAAACCCGAGCCGTGGCCAAGTGCGCGCCTTACTTGCTGATAATCCCACGGTGACATTTTCTCCAGCATGTCGAGATTCTGAGTGGCATTGATGACACACATCGGAATGCGATCGACCAGGCGAAGAGCGCCAGAGATGTCTCCAGCCTGAAGTCGAACAATGATCTCGTGCGATTCGGCAATGGCGAGTTTGAGCCAGAGCTCTGAAGACTGATGCACCACTGTGAAGAGAAGTTCATCCCGGTGCCCCCAGGTGTCGGGCCCCTTCTGTAACGAAAGGAGTTCGTTCGTGCGGATGTAGCGTTCGTAATCGCTATTGCCCGAGCCGGTGAGTACTTGATCAGCGCCGTAAGTCATGGAGTGAGAGTACCCCGCTCTCGCGCATCTCCTCTAGCAACTTGTTCAATGAACATGAGAGAGTTGGGATTCACTGGAACGGGTAAGAATTTTATGGAGGGCGAATGAGCCAGGAACACGTCGACGTCGTTGTTATAGGGGCCGGCCATCAAGGCTTGGTAGCGGCCACCGCGCTCGTAGAAAAAGGTCTTTCTGTGGTCGTAGTGGAACGCTCTGATGTTCCCGGCGGAGCGATCCGTAGTGGCCAGCTCACCCTGCCTGGCTTTACTCACGATTACTGGGCCACGAATATGGGCCTCTTTCTCGGCTCTCCATACTTTGCTCGGCACGGTGGCGAGCTGGCAGCACTGGGCCTCAAGTTTGCGCACTCTTCGACGCCGTACGCCTCTGCATTTCCCAACGGAAAGAATCTCAAGGTGGTGCAGGACGGTGAAGCGACCGCGGCCATGTGGGCAGCGCACAATGCCGGCGATGCAAAAGGTTGGGCAGCACTCGGAGCGCTCTTTGGGGATTTTGCAGGCTCGTACTTTCCGATGTACGGCAACCCACTTCCGTCAAAAGGAACGTGGCAAGGTGCGCGCACACTTTGGAAAACGCGTGGCAAGAAAGGTTCGGGAGAACTTCTTCGCATTTTGCTTTCATCAACACGCGCACTCGGCGATAGATACTTTGAAACCCCCGAAGCAAAATCACTTTTGGCTGCATGGGGAATGCACATCGATTATGCGCCCGACATCACCGGTGGGGCAGTCTTTCCATTGCTTGAATGCTTCCTTGATATGGCTAATGGCATGTCCATCGTCGAAGGCGGGGCCAGCAATCTCGTGAATGCCATGGTTGCGCTTTTGGAAAAGAAGGGCGGCAAAGTACGCCTCGGGACAGATGTCGCTCGCATTTTGGTCAACGATAAAGGCGCTTTCGGAGTGCGGCTAGCTAATGGAGAACAGATCCTGGCTAAGCGCGGCGTTATCTCAACGGTTGTTCTTCCAGTCATGGTGAGTAACTTGTTGGAGTCTTCAGATGTCCCAGCCCACATGAAACAAGCCGCATCGCATTACCGTTTCGGTCCTGGCACCATGATGGTGCACTTGGCAAC
>WLIL01000173.1 GCA_009702245.1 Actinomycetota bacterium | reverse complement strand
GGAAGGCATCAATCTTCTGCGAGGCTATTTACACTCGTTGGCTCAAAGGTGAGCGCCCCGACGATAAGAGTTTTGCGCCCTCCCTGGAAGTGGGTGTTCCACGCTTACTAGCAGGCGCTCGGGCCTTCGCTGGGGTTTAGGTCTCTTCAGCCTCCACAGAGAGTTCATAGAAAGATCTCTGGAAGTAACCGTTGCTAACACAGGGTCATCCCCTACTTTTGAATTAGCCGAGAGGGGTCTCGGTGGTAGGGAATAGGGGCAGATATGTCATACCGCTTAGCGAGTAAAACACTCGCTGTCGCACTCTCAAGTTCACTCCTCCTCTTGAGTGTTGGCGCCGGTATGTCAGTTGCAGCGTCACCCACCACCCCGGTTAAGCCGTCTATCCAGGGAGGCGGCCCCGGGGGTGGTGGTGACGATGATGATGAGAATGAAGGTAACGAAGGTGCTGAGCACGCTGCGGGTAGTGCTGAAGGCAAGGGTCATAAAGAAGGTGGCAAGAAAAAGGGCACGCATGTTGAAGGCAATGAAGCCACCGGTACTGGCGGCGGCTTAGTAAATAAAGCTGCGCCCACTCCATCGGCAAGCAGTAGTGCAAACTTGAAACTAGGCGCCACTACTAAAGTCGCTCCTAAAGTTGCCGCGAAAGTCGCGCCCAAAGTTGCCGCGAAAGTCGCCCCTAAGGTTGCCGCGAAAGTTGCTCCCAAGGTGATTGCAAAGAAGCCCGTTGCGAAACCGATTGTGAAACCCACCGCGAAGGCGAGTGCAAAGCCTAAAGTTGCTTCTGCTTAAACTTTCTAAATTCTGATTCGGTACTTAAATTCCAGCGACGTGAGCCAAGTGACCTATTCCAGCGGTGATTGCCATAGCTAATGTGCCGCCGAGCATTACTCGCATCGTGGGTTTGAAGTAACTCGTACCTGCAGCGCGCGCACCGGCAGCGCCGGCAATTGCAAGTCCGATCATGGTGATGACAATAATCGTGATTACTCGCGTGCTCGAATCTTTGGGGAAGATGCCTAGTAGCGGGATCATTCCGCCAAGTGTGAACGTGGCCGCTGATGCCATCGCTGCTTGTGCTGGGCGAGCTTTTGTGTGCTCAAACTGACCGAGCTCATCACGCAAGTGGGCCTCCAGTGCATCCTTGTTGTGCATGTGGACTGCAACTTGCATAGCAAGCTCTTTCGGCACACCACGCCCTTCGTAAATCTCGGCAAGTTCTTCCAACTCACCTTGTGGATCTGCTAGCAGGTGCTCGCGTTCGATAGCCGCATCGGCTTCTTCGATATCTGTTTGCGAACTAACTGACACATATTCGCCGGCAGCCATCGACATCGCACCCGCGGCAATGCCTGCAACACCTGCTGTGAGAATTGCGGAATATCCGCCACGGGCAGCTGCTACACCGATCATGAGGCTGGAAGTAGAAACAAGACCATCATTTGCGCCAAGTACAGCAGCGCGGAGCCAACCGGCGCGATGTGTTCGATGGCGCTTGTTTCGTTCAATAATTGCAGGCGTAGGCATAGTCAGAACCTATCGGCTGAGCGCAGAAATCGCACCGAAGGTATACCTAACTTCACTAGACTTCACCAGTGAGCACCACCAAAGAAATTCTTGCGATGGCCGGCGTGCGCCGTCTCTTACTTGCGCGAATGGTGTCGAACCTGGGCAATGGAATGGGACCCGTCGCGCTCGCATTTGCGGTATTGGAGTCCAAAGGTGGATCTGCTTCAATGCTTGGCATCTTGCTGAGTGTGCAGGCCGTTTCGATGGTGCTCTTCTTACCACTTGGCGGAATCTGGGCTGATAGACATCGACGCCCCACCATCATCGCAATCACAGATTTCATCCTCGGGTTGGATTTGCTTGTCATGGCATATCTCTTTTGGAGTGAGCACACCGGAATGCCGCTGCTGATTGCGTTAAGCATTCTTTCTGGATTTCTTAACGCTCTTTGGTCTCCCGCATTCCCTGGTTTAGTCCCCTTAGTGGTTGAAGAAGAACATCTGCAACAAATGAATGGCTTTGTCTCGGTCGCCAGCAACATTGGTTTCATTAGTGGTGCTGCCGTTGCAGGTGTGCTGGTAAGTGCTTTTGGTGGAGCTGCTGGAATAGCTGGCGATGGAATTTCATTCTTGTTTGCCGCAGTGTTGGTCTGGAAATTGCGGCATCGACATGAAGTCTCTGAGCCTTCGGGCGAGAGCATGTTCCATGAATTGAGATCCGGCTGGAAAGTCTTTCTATCATTTCGGTGGGTAGTCGTGGCGGTTGCTGGTTTCTCAGTGATCATGATGGTGATGCGTGGTGCTGAGGGCGTACTCGGTCCCGTGCTGATGAAGGAACACTTTGGTGGCGCTAAGGCCTGGGCATTTATTGCGACGATGGAAGCCATTGGTTATGTGCTCGGTTCAGTATTGAGTACCCGATTCAAGCCCAAGCATCCGCTCTACTTCTGCACTCTTCTATCGTTCACTGCGGCACTGTACGTCTTCCTGCTTCGGCCTTCGATACCGCTATTGGTGATTGCTGGTGCGGCACTGTTGTGGGGGATCACTATTGAGAGCTGGTACATCCACTGGATGACCGCGCTTCAATTACATATTCCACGCGAATCTCTTTCCCGAGTGAGCTCCTATGACATGACCTTCTCGTTAATCTTCCAACCCATTGGTCTGGCTATCGCAGGCCCAGCGATTGCGGGTCTAGGGATCGCAAAAACCAGCCTGATCGGTGCGATCGTGGTGACGGTGGCGATTATCGTTATTCTCTTCGAGCCAACAATTCGTAAACTGAGTAACGCTCGCTAAGCGAAAAGCGCGGGAAATGAGGCCGCGGGCATCGGTTAGACTAAGTAAGTTGGGGCCTTTAGCTCAGTCGGTAGAGCAACGGACTTTTAATCCGTGGGTCGTCGGTTCGAGCCCGACAGGGCCCACTTATTTCTTAATCGCGTAGCCCGTCGGGCACTTTGGTTTCGTTCCCGTTATCTTCTTCACACTTTTGCCCTTCACACAAGAGATCGTCTTCGACGCAACCTTGGTGGGTGCAGTGGCTGCTGTCGCGGTTTTGGTTGTCGTAGCAGCAGTAGCCGACGAGGAGGTCGCAGTGGGCTGGCTCAACTTCACACGAATCGTAGGGCTAGAGAAAGTGAAGCCTGTCGCAGAGAGTCGGAGAAAACCGCCAACATCTCTCATGGTGGTGGTTGAAACTTTGGATTCACCATTATCTCCGACCACTGAGACTGTTGCTGCAACAGGTGCATCTGTGAACCCGTAGAGACAGCGCGCGAGAGTATTGCTGATCTC
>WLIL01000172.1 GCA_009702245.1 Actinomycetota bacterium | reverse complement strand
TCCAAGAGCGCCTTGCAAAGCTTGCTGGTGGCGTCGCTGTTATCAAGGCAGGTGCGGCAACTGAGGTAGAACTCAAGGAGCGTAAGCACCGCATTGAAGATGCTGTTCGTAACGCAAAGGCTGCTGTTGAAGAAGGTATCGTCGCCGGTGGCGGCGTAGCTCTTCTCCAAGCTTCTAAGGCTGCATTCGCCAAGCTCAAACTTGAGGGCGACGAAGCAACCGGTGCCAAGATTGTTGAGCTCGCTGTTGAAGCGCCGCTTAAGCAGATTGCGGTTAACGCTGGGCTTGAAGGCGGAGTCGTTGTCGAGAAGGTTCGCCATCTCGAAGCCGGTTTCGGTCTTAACGCAGCAACCGGAGAGTACGTAGACATGATCAAGAGTGGCATCATCGATCCAGTCAAGGTCACGCGCTCTGCTCTTCAGAACGCCGCATCAATCGCAGCACTCTTCCTCACGACTGAGGTTGTCATTGCTGATAAGCCAGAGCCAAAGGGTGCCGCTCCTGCGATGCCCGGTGGCGGAGACATGGATTTCTAATCCAATTCTTCTCAAAGGAGCCCAGAGATTTCTCTGGGCTCCTTTGCTATGAAAGGATGACGCAGTGAATTTCTCGGGGACTTCTTCAAACGCATCAAAGAGTTTCATGGTCGGCTTTGATCTCGACATGACTCTCGTAGATTCATCTGACGGCATTACCTCCACGATGGATGTCGTGCTGAAGAGGCACGGTTTCACCATTGCTCTTGAAGAGATGGCAAAGACGGTCGGTATTCCACTTTGGGATTCGTTTGGCCAATGGGTACCTGCAGAATTAGTAGACCCATTAGTGCAGGAGTACCGCGCTATTTATGGTGAAATTGGAATTCCTCAAACCACGGTGCTGCCAGGCGCGAAAGAAGCGCTTGAGGCCATTCGCGCTCTTGGCGGTCGCACCATGGTGGTGAGTGCAAAACTTGAATCTGCCGTGGTGAAGATTGTGAAGTATTTAGACCTTGAATTAGATGTTGTGGTCGGTGACCTCTACGCCGAGAAGAAGGCAAGTGCACTAAAAGCCGAGAGCGCAGATATTTATGTCGGCGACCACCCAGGAGATGTGCGTGGCGCCAAAACAGCAGGTGCGGTAAGCGTTGCGGTCACGACAGGCCCCATCTCGCGCGAAGAACTGGTTCTTGAAGGACCAGGCGTCATCCTCACCTCATTATTGGAGTTTCCCGCCTGGCTCACCGCCTGGCACGAAGAGTGGCTACAGACGCCCACTAAGTCACGATAAACTCCACATATGAGTAACTCACCTGCAGTTATCGAGTTAGCTCGCGCTGCCGCAAATCTTGAAGCAGATGGCGCTGAATTTGTGGGTGCGCATCTCTCGGTAGAAGATGACGACGATCGTCTCCACACACATCTCTTTGAATCCTCATTACCTGGTTATGGGCAATGGCGGTGGGCAGTCACTGTTGCGCAACTTGAAGATGGCGAACCCACCATTTGCGATGTCGTTCTCATCCCTGGCCCTGATGCATTGTTGGCACCAGAGTGGATTCCGTGGGAGAAGCGCGTGCTTCCTGGAGACCTTGGTGTTGGTGACGTGCTGCCGACCCGCGCCGATGACCCACGTTTGGTTCCGGGATATGCCGGCCTACCTGCTGATGATGAACTCGATCTGGTCGGGCTCTGGGAGTTTGGTTTAGGGCGGGCTCGAGTGCTCTCGGCTGAAGGTCGCGATGCTGTGGCCCGTCGCTGGTATGAAAGCGATCGAGGTCCGCGCGCTCCTATCTCAGAAGCGGCCCCTGCACGCTGTGCTTCCTGCGCCTTCTTCCTGCCTATTGCCGGTTCACTCAGGTCGGCTTTTGGGGTCTGCGGCAACGAGTACGCCCCCGATGATGCCCGCGTGGTGAGCGTAGATCACGGCTGTGGCGCGCATAGCCAAGCCCTAGTTCTCGATTAACGGGTATCCTTTCCCACTCTGGTAGGAAACCAGTCTTAGTCAGCAAGGAGTTTTCTCATGCCATCAGGCAAAGTGAAGTGGTTTAGCCTCGAAAAGGGCTTCGGCTTCATCGCATCAGAAGAGGGCGAAGATGTTTATCTCGCTGCTTCTGCATTGCCGGCCGGAGTAAGCACCGTGAAGCCAGGTACAAAATTAGAGTTCAGCGTTGCTGACGGTCGACGTGGCCCACAAGCGCTTTCGGTCACCATCCTGGAAGCCCCACCTTCACTTGCGGAGAATTCCCGCATGGATGGCGATGATCTCGCCGCCATCATCGAAGATGTCATCAAAATTCTTGATCGTCTGGGTAATGGTCTACGCCACGGACGCTTCCCTACATCTGTGGAATCAGGGCGTACTGCGAAGGTTCTTCGTGGCATCGCTGATCAGATTGAAAAACTTTAACTCGTTAAATGGCACTCACGTTCGCTGTACGACGTCGACGATCATTTTTGAAGGTTCGATAAGTTCCGTAACAGCCTAAGAGCGCACCTACAACACACGCCTTGAACGCTGTGGCTTCACCCATGAGAGCGGTAATAACTGCACCAGCAACCCAGAGCAACGTGCCGGTAAGAACAATCCGGCCTTCTTTGACGACTAGTGGCGGCATCTCTCGCATCATGCGCTGATCTTACCTCCTTGACCCAGCGAACGGTCTAGAGTGGTTGGAATGAGCGGGGCGATGCGATCTTTCCAACATCGAAATTACCGACTCTTCTTCGCCTCTAGTGTGATCTCCAACATCGGCACCTGGGTACAACGAGTTGCGCAGGATTGGTTGGTGCTACAACTCACCCACAGTGGAACGGCGCTGGGCATAGTCACCGGATTGCAATTCCTGCCGACACTCTTATTCAGCCTTCTGGGTGGGTCTATTGCCGACAGGTTCGATAAAAGAAAGATTCTTGCTCTCACCAACGCTGGTGGCGGAGTTGCCGCACTCACTTTGGGAACGTTAGTGCTGATGGGCAATGTGCAAATTTGGCAGGTCTATCTGCTGGCATTCGGGTTGGGCTTTGCCTCGGCGATCGATGCGCCCGTTCGGCAAGCGTTTTCGATTGAATTAGTCGGACCAGACGATTTGCAAAATGCGGTCAGCCTAAACTCTGCAAATTTCAACGGTGGAAGACTTATTGGACCGGCGCTCTCTGGACTCATGATTAATGCTTTCGGTACCGGTCCATCTTTCATTTTGAATGGCATTTCGTTCATCGCCATGATTTCTTCACTCTTCATGATAGATCCTTCGCAGCTACACCGAAAGAAGCGTGATTTAGAGCTGAGCGTACGAATTCGTGATGGATTCAGCTATTTGAGAAAACGTCGCGATCTACTCGAAGTCGTTGTTGTT
>WLIL01000171.1 GCA_009702245.1 Actinomycetota bacterium | reverse complement strand
TTGATGTGAAAGATAGCAACGGCATTACATTCGAGCCAGCTGATGAAACTCCAGAATCGATGGCGCTGGAACACCGGGCCCTTTTGCGATGCCGCGCACACCTTCCACTCACCGAAGTACTTCTTCGCGCAGATCGCGGCACTCTTCTGAAGGGCGCCGCACAGATCGACCGCTGGGAGATCGCACCATGGGCCAAGGACCGCACTGACCTCTGGCGCCCCTAATGCTGCTCACTCCTCGAGCGATGCGTCAATCGCTCAAAGAACATCCACGCATTCTCGACGGTGGGCTTTCCACGGCTCTAGAAGAGCGCGGACACACACTCGACGGCCTGCTCTGGACTGGCGAGTTATTGCGCACGGCTCCCGCCGAGATTGCGGAAGCACATAAGGCATACGTCGATGCCGGCGCGCAGATTCTGATCACTTCTGCCTATCAAGTCTCCTTTACCGGCTGTGCGAAGTTGGGGTGGAGCGAGGAGGAGACCGAACTGGCACTCACACTCTCGACCGAACTGGCAAAACTTGCTCGCGGGAAGAAAGACGTCTGGGTAGCGGCGAGTGTGGGACCTTTTGGGGCATCGCTTGCTGACGGATCGGAGTACCGAGGGAACTATGGCGTCTCAAAGAAGGTGCTTCGCGATTTCCACGAGCGTCGCTTAGAGATCTTGATCGAAAGCAGGCCAGAAATGCTTGCTCTGGAGACGATGCCCGATACCGAAGAGGTAGAAGTGCTCTTGGATTTACTCACTGAGTTCAACGTAGGTATTCCTTTTTGGGTGTCGTTCTCATGCGCTAATGAATTGCGCACTAACGCGGGCCAATTCTTTGCAGATGCCGCGCTCTTAGTTGCCGGTCATTCCGATGCGGTGGCGGTCGGCGTTAATTGCACCGCTCCTGAGTACATCACTCCACTCTTGCAAAGTGCGGGTAACGAATTGCCTTTTGTGGTTTACCCCAATGCAGGAAATGTGTGGGATGCCCAAAATAATGTATGGATTGGCGGTAAGGGATCGGCTTTTGGAGATGCGCTACTTAATCAATGGGGCGCAGCTGGCGCCGTAATCGTCGGTGGATGCTGTGGCGTAGCGCCGAGTGATATTGGCGCGCTCGCTCTCCCGTAACCCCTTCTACACAAGCACCAACTTCTCCACAGCTTTCAAGAAGCTCGTCATTTCTGCGGCCGTTTACACCAGCCTTACCCGCGCGGGGTGGGCGTGGTGTAAACGGCAACATCTCCCACTTGCCAGTGAGAGGATACGGGTTCGAGCCCCGTCGCCCACTCCGCACCTTCTGGAAAGTTACTAAGCGTTATTTGTTTCTTCTTTCGCAAGTATTAGTTGCAGAAGTCGAGGGCGATCGCGATTAACGCAGTGGTAACTTTCCCGAGCGAATCGAGTGTGACCCACTCGGAGGCCGCATGCGCCCCATCGCCATCAACCCCAAAAAGAAGAGAAGGAATTCCCGACTCTTCCATCAGTGCGGCATCCGTCCAGAATGGCTCTGCCCGAATGACGGGAGGCGCACCCAAAACATTTTCAACGTGGGCGAGGGTCTTCTTCACAATTTCGGCATCTGAGTTTGCACTGAAGGGTCGGCGAGAAAGCCCAGGAGTCAGTGTGTACGAGAAATCTGGAATGCGTTCCACTAAACCATCGAGTAGTTGACGCATTTCTGCAGTGAGCATCTCATCTGTTTCACCTGGGATAGTGCGACGTTCGATCGTGATCACACACGCTGCGGGATAACTCGAGGCCTCCTCGCCACCCTTAATGAGCGATGCATGGATGCTTCCAGGGCCAAGGAGTGGATCCCCCGGAGAAGATGCGAGCGCATTTGCGTGCGCGTCGAGAGCGACCAAGAAATGTCCCGCATGAGCGATCGCATCGATTGCGAGATCGGGACGGCTACCGTGTGCCGCCAGTCCGTGGATCGTTACTTCAAACCAAGCGAACCCGCGATGGGCCATGGTGACCTGCAGGTATGAAGGCTCTACGACGAGACCTCCGTCGGCGGTGAATTTCTCCAACACCTCTTCGGTGCCGATACTTCCCGCCTCTTCATCGGAAACACACGCCACGATCACATCGCCTTTAATGCCCTGCTTCTTGGCACGCTCGGCGGCGATCATCATCGCGGCCAGGCCACCCTTCATATCGAAGGTTCCGCGGCCATACATTTTTCCGTCGCGAATCTCGGGAGCCGTGCCATCACCTTCATAACTTCCTAGCGAAACGGTGTCAATGTGCCCGTTCAACATCAGCGAGCGTCCGCCACCACTCCCCTTTGCAATACCCACGATCGATGGTCGACCGGCATGCTTCTCTAGTCGATGAACTTCAAAACCCCGCGCGCTAAACCACTGGAAAATGAAATCGGCAATTGCCGACTCGCCCCGGGCCCCAGCAACTAAGTCGCTGTTCACGGAATCAATCCGCACTAACTCTGCGGTGAGATCTACAACTTCTTGATCAATCATGCGGACTCCTCAGGCAATGGGTTGGCAGAAAATCCTTCGGTATTAATCAAAATCACTGTTGATGATGCATCAACTCCCAGCGCCGCACGTAACCCTGGATCAGCAAGGGCGTTGCGTAAGCCAGCCAAGGTGGCTCCGCCACACGGTCCACTATCGACACCAAGAGCATTTAATTCGTGCACGGCATCAGCTGCGTCTTCCTCAGAAACTGCCACCGCACCCGTGATTCCATGTTGCAAGATCGGCCACGCAGAGGCGGAGGGAGTTCCGCAATTGAGTCCTGCCATGATCGAGGTATAAGTCTCCACAGAAGTAAGCGCACCAGCATGAAGAGATTCCAACAAACAGGCAGCGACTTCTGGCTCCACACTGAGCAGCGCGGGAGTAAAGGAAGATTGTCCGCGGTAATAACGCGTTACTCCTTCAGCAAGTGATCCCACACCAACTGGAACTACCACGACGGTGGGGGCACTGCCGAGTTGCTCATCAATCTCTGCGCAGAGCGTTTGATATCCCTCAACAATCCAAGCAGGAATATCTTGATAACCCTCCCACGAAGTATCTTGAATGAGGAGCGCCCCTGGTTGCGAAAGAGCTTGTGCATTTGCACTCTCCACAGCACCGTCATAAGAGCCAGGAACATGAATAACCGTCGCGCCCTCACTCTTAATCGCATCTTGCGCTGCCTGTGTCACTCCATCAGGAATAAAGATGAATGCCGGGCGACCCAATAACTTCGCCATCCGCGCTACCGCACGACCATGATTTCCATCCGTAGCTGCCACAAAAGCTTTCACACCACTCTCATCGATATGAGCAATCAACTTTGGAAGCGTGAGTGCAGAAGCATCGAGGCTAGCTCGTTCTCCTACGGCCCTGGCAACTGCCCATGAAGCACCCAAGATCTTGA
>WLIL01000170.1 GCA_009702245.1 Actinomycetota bacterium | reverse complement strand
TTCAATATGGCGAAGGCGATGCGGTTATCACGGTGGCAACTACTCGCCCAGAGACGATGCTTGGTGATGGTGCGGTTGCCGTGCACCCGGAGGATCCTCGCTACCAACACATGATCGGAACAGAAGTCCTTCTTCCTCTGGTAAACCGCATGATCCCGATCATTGCTGATGAATTAGTTGAACAAGATTTTGGAACTGGTGCCGTCAAAGTAACAGCTGCCCATGATCCCAATGACTTTGAAATGGCCATCCGTCATAACGTCCCATTCGTAGTCATTATGAACGAGCACGGAATCATGGACGGCACTGGCACCGAGTTTGATGGCATGGATCGCTTTGATGCTCGAGTAGCGGTGGTTGCAAAACTCAAGGAAATGGGCCGGGTTGTCGCAGAGAAGCGACCTTACATTCATGCGGTTGGTCACTGCCAAAGGTGTGACACTGTTGTAGAGCCTCGTCTTTCAAAACAATGGTTCGTGAAAGTGGCTCCATTGGCCAAAATGGCTGGCGATGCAGTCCGAACAGGACAAGTACGCATAGAGCCGGCCGAACTTGCGCCACGTTACTTTGAATGGGTCGACAACATGCATGACTGGTGTATCTCACGCCAACTCTGGTGGGGCCATCGCATTCCAGTGTGGTATGGACCTGATGAAGAAGTGATGGTGCTCGGCCCGGGGGAGAGTGCTCCCGAAGGTTGGGTACAAGACGAAGATGTACTCGACACCTGGTTCTCTAGCGCACTCTGGCCTTTCTCAACTCTCGGTTGGCCCGAGAAAACTGCTGATGTCGCAAAGTTCTATCCAACCAGTGTCTTGGTCACTGGCTACGACATTCTCTTCTTCTGGGTCGCCCGCATGATGATCATGGGGCTCTTCGCGATGGATGGCGTGCAACCTTTCGATGTGATTGCTCTTCATGGTCTCGTGCGCGATAAAAACGGTAAGAAAATGAGTAAGAGCCGCGGTAACACCATCGATCCGATCGAATTTATGGATAAGTACGGGAGTGATGCTCTTCGATTCAGTCTTGCGCGTGGGGCAAACCCTGGAGCCGACATGGCTCTTGCCGAAGAGTGGATCGCTGGTTCTCGAAACTTCACCACCAAGCTCTGGAATGCCACCCGCTTTGCCATGATGAATGGCGCCACCGTAGATGGCCCGCTCTCTTCGGATTTGCAAACGCCCGAGCAGTGGATCCTTACTCGCCTCTCGGAAGTCATCGCGCAGAGCGATGTGTATCTTGAGAAGTTTGAGTTCGCTAAAGCATGCGATCTGATCTATCACTTCGCCTGGGATGACTTCTGTGACTGGTACTTGGAGATGACCAAGCACTCGTTAGCAACTGCTACAGAGATTGAAGCAGACAAGGTGCGCCGAGTTGTTGGGCACGTCATCGATCAGTTGCTGCGCCTTCTCCACCCAGTAATTCCGTTCATTACCGAAGAACTCTGGGTGGGACTTACTGGTGGTGAGTCACTTGTTATTGCCGAATGGCCGGTAGTGGGAACTTCGTATCCGGATTCACTTGCCCCCATCGCTCACTTGCAAGAGTTTGTGGGCGAGATTAGGCGCTTTCGCAGCGACCAAGGGCTGCAACCTGCCCGGCGCATTCCAGCGAAGATTTCTGGCCTTGGCGAACTGACCCATCTTGAAGGTGAGATCCGTTCACTCACCCGGCTCACGCCTCCGGAGGAGGGATTTGCATCGAGTGCCGACCTCCAAGTGGGTACCACCCGAGTAGATATAGATCTTTCGGGAACTATCGACGTGGCTGCCGAACGAACTCGGTTGGAGAAGGACTTAGCCGCTGTTGTGAAAGAGATAGAAGATTCATCAGCTCGCTTAGGAAACAGTGATTTTGTGGGTAAAGCCCCAGCTGCAGTAGTGGAGAAGATCCAAAAACGTTTAGTTGATGCCGTGGCTGATCGCGAACGTATCCAAGATCAACTCTCACGGCTTGGAAAGTAACGTGACGCTCGAAAGCTTTGCGGAAGTAGAGGCGGCGCTCAACGCGCGTTGGCCTGAAAACATCATTGAACCAAGTCTTGAGCGCATCGCAGATCTGATGGATCACTTGGGCTCGCCGCAGGAGTCCTATCCCGTCATTCATCTTGCCGGCACTAATGGAAAAACTTCCACAGCACGAATGATCGATTCACTGCTGATGGCTTTTGGAATGAGAACAGGTCGGTATACAAGCCCACATCTAGAATCCATTCATGAGCGCATTACCTTCGCTGGTGAGAATATTTCCGAAGAGCGTTTTGTGGATACATACAACGATCTGGTGCTCTATCTGGATCTCATCGATTCACGACATAAAGATCCGCTCTCTTACTTTGAAGTACTTACAGCAATGGCCTACGTAGCATTTGCTGATGCCCCAGTTGACGCAGCTATCGTGGAATGCGGATTAGGTGGCGAGTGGGACGCCACTAACGTGGTCAACGCTCCTGTGAGCGTCATTACGCCGATCGGAATCGACCATATCGCCTACCTCGGGAATTCTCTCGCCAGCATTGCTGCCACTAAGGCAAAGATCATCAAGCCAGGTTCGGCGGTGGTGTTAGCAGCGCAGCCACTTGAAGTAGCGGCCGAACTCATGCGCCGAGTTGCCGAAGTTGAGGCACTGCCCCTTCGTGCTGGAGTGGAATTTGGTCTCATGGAGCGCAATATCGCGGTCGGCGGGCAATTCCTGGCGATCGAAGGTTTGGGTGGTCGGTATACCGACATCTTCCTTCCACTTCATGGTGCTCATCAGGCCGAGAATGCGTCTCTTGCCCTCGCTGCTGTCGAGGCGATGATGGGCAACGGGCGCGAGTTGCTAGATGTTGAAGCAGTGCGTGACGGCTTTGCGATGGCTTCTTCTCCGGGGCGGCTAGAGATTGTGCGCCGCTCTCCTTCGGTCTTACTCGACGTTGCTCATAACCCTCATGGCGCAACTGCACTGGCGCTGGCTCTCGAATCTGCGTTCACTTTTGATCGAGTTGTTGGTGTCGTTGGAATTTTCGCCGATAAGGATGCACGCACTTTCCTTGAAATTCTCGAGCCTGTGCTTAACGAGATCATTGTGACTCAAAGCAACTCAGCGCGCGCACTTCCGGAAGCAGAACTCTTTGAAATAGCCGTAGATATTTTTGGAAGCGATCGAGTACATCGCTCTGGTGGCAGTCTTGCCGACGCGATCACACACGGATTAGAACTTGCCGAAGAGCCCGGTAGTGCGCTTCTCATTACCGGATCCGTAGCTACTGTCGGACAGGCTCGCACTTTGCTTGGTCGGCGCTCATGAGGGCTATGGGTTCAAGCGTCCTCATCATGGAAGCATTCGTCATCGGCTTCGCGATGCTCGTCGCCAAAGACCTCAACTCTCATGAAGGCTTTCCAGCCACTTTGGTGGGGG
>WLIL01000017.1 GCA_009702245.1 Actinomycetota bacterium | reverse complement strand
GGAGGCTCAACAGTGGATGATGCTGATCGGACGAATTCGCCGAGTTCTTGCAATTTAGCGAGGACAGTCTTGCTGTCCATCCCTAGCTCTTTAGCGAGCTCATAGACGCGGACCTTGGCCACACTTCTCCTTCGAGGCTTCTGAATGGTCCGCATTCCTGCGTGACCTTGGGTTTACTGCATGGACGTGCTCATTGCTCGGTGCTCATTTAAGGCTCATTTACTTTCGCCCCTTAGTTGCAGTTGATAGGTCGGTATTGCTCGGTGTACTGATCTGTGTACTTCTCAGTTCTGCGAGGAATGTACGGATCGGTGCAAGATCTAGCGCACCTCTCCACCGCAATGCGGCTGGCAATCCACGCAAGGAACGTTCCGCGCAATCGAGATGAAACCATGCCCCACGCCCAGGTTCCACAGCTCGTGGATCTGGGCATAAGAGGCCATCTCGAAGTACTACTCGAAGAAGCGAACCCCTGGGATCTCGTTTCCGGCACCCAATACAGGTGCGGAAGGTGACCCCAATAGGTTCTACTCTACCGCTTAGCCCTGCCCCTGTATCGCCAGGGGTATCGCCAGGGGTATCGGCGGGAGTATCAGCAGGGGCCAATTGCCTACTCGCTCTCAGGAGCTTGGGTAAGTCCATCTGAACGGATATCGATCTTCCATCCGGTGAGCCGAGCGGCCAGCCGGGCGTTCTGCCCCTCTTTGCCGATGGCCAAGGAGAGCTGGAAATCCGGCACCACAACGCGCGCGCTGCGACTCTCAAGGTCCACAATCTCTACCGAGAGGACGCGAGCAGGGGCCAGGGCTTCGGCTAAGAATTTGGCGGGGTCAGCCGACCACTCCACGATGTCGATCTTCTCATCACGCAGCTCCGTCATAACGGCCTGCGACCGCTGACCCATCGGGCCAATGCACGATCCCTTTGCGTTGACGCCAGCCTTATGAGAAACGACGGCCATTTTTGTGCGGTGCCCCGCTTCGCGAGAAATTGCTTTGATCTCAACGGTGCCATCAGCAACTTCTGGAACTTCGAGAGCAAAGAGTTGTTTAATCAGAGCTGGGTGCGTACGAGAAAGCACAACTTGTGGCCCACGTTGACCCATTTTCACTTCAATAATCAGGCTTTTGAGGTACTCACCGTGCTTGTAATCTTCGCCAGGAACTTGTTCAGAAGGAGGGATCGTTCCCTCGATGCGACCAAGATCGACGTGCACAATTTTAGGATCGCGCCCTTGTTGAATGACGCCGGTCACAATATCTCCGACCGAGCCGGTGAACTCTCCAAAAATTTCTTGATCTTTTACGCCACGGAGCATTTTAGAAATCGCGTGCTTGGCTTCATTTGCAGCAATGCGGCCAAAGCCCACAGGTGTGACGTCTATTTCTGAAGTCAATGCACCTTCAGCATCGAATTCACGAATCACGATAGACATTGATCCGGTGATTGGATTGAGGACCGCACAGGCACCAGGGTCGGCAGTGGTTGCTCCCTTTGTGGGGGCGTATAAATATTGTTTGTAACCTTCAAGGACAGCATCTTCGATGGTCTTAATCATTGATTCAACCGAAGTGCGACCATCGGAGAAGAGAGCTTTAAGCGCTACAAGGTCAACATCCATCGCCATAATTACTTCTCTTCTCTATTGAATTCAACCTCAACGCGCGCTTTAGCAACATCAGTGATTGCAATTTCTTGAATCGCTCCAGATACATCAAGGGTGACGACCCCATCTTGCACACTCATAATGCGCCCAGTGATTGGCGCGCCTTCTCTGAGAACTACTTTGACGAGGCGCGTCAAATTCCGGCGCCAATGACGTTCCAGTGTGAGCGGGCGATCAACACCGGGAGAGCTGACTTCTAACGTATAGGGGGTACTTCCCAACTTGGAATCGTTCTCATCTAAAATTGCGGAGACCAAACGTGAAGCTTCGGCGACATCGTCTAAATTGAGGCCGGTTTCTTTATCGATCAGTACGCGGACAACGCGTCGCTTCCCAGCTGGGGTGACAGCAATTTCTTCACAATCGAAACCGAGATTTTCTAAGGGGGCAGTCAGGAGAGAAGCGATTAGATCCCGCATAAAATCCTCCTGTTAAGTTGTGACTGCAATCGCAAGAATACTCCACGTTCGCGTGAGTTCAAAACCTGCGCGTCTAAAAGATGTCCCATGCCAGGCGCACCATCAGAATGAGCAAGACCACCAGGAAGATTCTGCGGACAAGGCGTGATCCTCCCTTTATGGCTACCCGAGCCCCTACCAACGCTCCGGCAATATTGAAGACCGCCATAGTTAAGCCTAGCCACACGATGATTGAGCCGTGAATTCCGAAAACTAATATGGCCGCCACATTGGTACCCACGTTGACGACCTTGGCGATTGCTGAAGCGCGCAAAAATTCATAACCCAGAAATCCAACCAAAGCAAAGACCAGGAACGAACCGGTACCTGGACCAATCGCGCCATCGTAAAGCCCGATCAACAACCCAATCCCGCAACCAAAGGTGAGCGCACGTTTGCGGGAAAACTTAAGAGACTCATTGACGCCAAACTCTGGGCGTTTGAATGTGTAGATCGCCACCAGAACAAGAAATGCCAAGATTACTGGCTTGAAAACATTGTTCGGAATGGAAGTAGCCAATAGCGCGCCAAGGGCTGATCCGCCCGCAGCGAAGAGGGTCATCGGTAGCGCTAATTTGAAATCTAAGCGCCGCCCTCGCGCATATGTCACCGCCGCGCTAGAGGTGCCAAAGACGCTGGAAAGTTTGTTAGTGCCCAGCACATTGGCAACTGGTTCATTGGGAAGTCCGACCAAAAGCGCCGGAAGTTGAATAAGTCCCCCACCGCCAGCGATGGCGTCGATCGCTCCTGCCGAAAATGCGGCAAGCGCGAAGAAGATCAGGTGGACGGCGTCCACGTTAATCGAGCAGCGCTGCTAGATAACCGACAACCTCGTCCACTGGAATATCGCTACGTTCGCCACTCTTACGATCGCGCACTTCAATCGTGCCATCAGCCAGCCCTTTGCCGACCACGACAATCGTAGGAATACCGATCAATTCGGCATCTTTGAACTTCACTCCAGGGCTCGCGTCGCGTCGATCATCGAGCATGATGCGCGCACCGATGGATTCCAGAGCTTCCGCAATTTCTTCTGCTTTGGTGAAAGGAACGTCACCTTTGCCGGTAGCCACAATGTGAATATCGGCTGGCGCAATTTCGCGCGGCCAACAGAGACCCATTTCATCGTGGCTCTGTTCGGCGACCGCAGCAACTGCGCGCGACACACCAATGCCATATGAACCCATGGTGAGCACCTGTTGCTTGCCTTCGGCATCGAGCACAGTGAGGTCAAGAGCTTCTGCATACTTACGGCCGAGTTGGAAGATGTGTCCTATCTCGATGGCGCGATCAATGATTACTGGGGTGGCACACTTGGGACAGGTATCGCCCGCGCGTACTTCAGCTGCTTCGATGTACTGCTCCACTTGAAAATCTCGACCGTTCACTACGTAACGTGCATGACGGTTGCGTTCGTTTGCACCAGTAACCCACACAGAGTTCGGAGCTACGCGAGGATCGGCGTACAGACGCAATCCAAGACGGGCCGCATCCTGTGGACCGACGTATCCCTTCACAAGTTCCTTACGGGTAGCAAAATCTCCCTCTTCAAAGAGGCGAAGGTCTTCAACGCCCGGAAGGCTTGCGCCTAAGCGTTTGAGATCTACTTCGCGATCACCGGGAACAAGAACTGAAATCGCCTCACCATCAGCCATGAGAAGGATATTTTTTAAGGTATCGGCTGCCGTGAACCCGCCGCCATACTCCTTATTAAGCACCTCCACGAGAGACTCAATTGTTGGCGTGTTAGGTGTATCTAAGATTTCAAGTGGGGGCACACTCGCTGAAGGTAGCTCTGCCATTGGTGTCACGATGGCTTCGACGTTTGCTGCAAAACCACATGACTCGCAGAGCACGTAGGTATCTTCGCCTGTCTCGCAAGGAGCCAAGAACTCCTCTGATGCGGAGCCACCCATCGCCCCAGAGACCGCCGAGACAATTGAGTAGTTGAGATTAAGACGATCAAAGGTAGAGATGTAGGCATCACGATGGCGTTGGTATGAGCGCGCCAAACCCGCATCGTCGATGTCGAATGAATAGGAATCTTTCATCACAAATTCACGACCACGAATAATTCCAGAACGAGGACGTGCCTCATCGCGATACTTAGTTTGAATCTGATAGATCACGAGTGGTACATCCTTGTACGAGGAGCACTCCCCCTTCACCATCAAAGTGAACATCTCTTCATGGGTGGGCCCAAGGAGATAATCCCCACCCTTGCGATCCTTCAATCGGAAGAGATCACTGCCGTACTCTAGCCACCGGTTGGTCTTCTCGTAGGCCTCACTGGGCAAGAGAGCTGGGAAGTGAACTTCCTGAAATCCGGCCTTGTTCATTTCATCACGAACAATGTTCTCAATATTGCGGTAGACGATGTAGCCCAGCGGGAGCCACGAGTAAATGCCGGCGGCAATCCGGCGCACATATCCGGCTCGAACGAGCAATTTATGGCTGGCAACCTCAGCGTCGGCTGGGTCTTCTCGCAAAGTACGCAGAAAGAGCGTCGACATACGTAACACAACTACTCCTTAGCGATTCCAGAGACTCCAGGGATTACGAAGACCTACTGGAGTACCTTACCGAATATTTCGCCTCAGAAGAGCACCGACGCCAGGGTCCCATGGCGCATAAAGCCCACCTTTTCATAAACCCGCAAGGCGCTTTCATTAAAATCGTTGACATAGAGCGAGACGCGTTCACTACTCTTCAAGGCCTCTAGAACAACTGAAGCCATCCCTGCAGTTGCGATACCTTCACCTCTTCGAGCCGGCTGAGTCCAGACACCTTGGATCTGCGCAGCTCGAGGAGTGCATAAGCCGATTTCTGCTTTGAATAGCACTTCGCCATTTTCGATGCGCGCAAATGCACGACCTTGCAGAATCAATTCTGCTAATCGACTCCTGAAACTTGCGCCATTATCGACACCGAGTGGGGAAGTTCCCACTTCTTGAGTAAACATCTCTACCGCAGACGGAAAAATCAGTGAAAGTTCCACTGGCTCCACGGCACGCACATCTACGTCTGGCTCTACCAATGGTGCACTATCAATGACCAAGAGTGGTTGCGCGTTTCTGATCACTCGCGCACTTCCCCACGAGGGTTCCAATGTTTCCCACAAGGAGAGGACCACAGAAGCCGGACCAGTGATAGAAGATGAGCGCCTCGTCTCCCTGGCCAGGCGACCCACGATTGCGTCGATAGCTTGTTCGCTGCACAGGGTGGGAACAAGATTAGCGCCAACATAAACAAGTGCTTCGAAGGAGCCTGCATCTTCTACAACCCAAAATTCTCCTGAGAGCTTGGAAAGTGAGAGAGAACTATCGAGCCATCGATTTAGCCTGCTGGTAATAAAAGCGTTTGTGACGCTATCTCGCTCAAGAATTTCACGCACAGAGTGTCGAGAATCCTCTTCGACAAGGAGTCGTACGATCACGAATTAAGAAACCTGCACCGATGGCGCCCCAGAAGAAACTCCAGCTGCCTCCATCTCATCTGCAAGGCGCATTGCTTCTTCTATGAGAGTTTGTACGATTTGCGATTCGGGAACGGTCTTGATGACTTCGCCCCTCACAAAAATTTGACCTTTGCCGTTGCCTGAGGCAACCCCAAGATCAGCTTCACGAGCTTCGCCTGGTCCGTTAACCACGCAACCCATGACAGCCACACGGAGAGGTACCGTCATTCCCTCGAGACCGGCTTGGACCTGTTCGGCCAAGGTATACACATCTACCTGCGCACGTCCGCACGACGGACATGACACGATCTCTAACTTGCGTTGACGAAGGTTGAGTGATTCAAGAATTGCGATGCCCACTTTGACTTCTTCAACTGGCGGCGCTGAGAGGGAAACACGGATGGTGTCACCAATGCCTTCTGCGAGGAGTGCTCCAAAGGCCACTGCCGACTTGATCGTTCCCTGAAAGAGCGGACCAGCTTCTGTCACTCCAAGATGAAGTGGGTAATCACACCGTTGTGCCAAGAGGCGGTAAGCCTGAATCATGACAACGGGATCATGGTGTTTTACAGAAATCTTGATATTTCGAAAATCGTGCTCTTCGAAGAGGGAACATTCCCAGAGCGCAGATTCCACCAATGCCTCCGGGGTTGCCTTGCCGTACTTTGCTAGCAATCGTGGATCTAACGAACCAGCGTTGACACCGATGCGAATTGGGATCTGGGCATCGTTTGCTGCCTTAGAAATCTCTTTGATTTTGTCATCGAACTGTTTGATGTTTCCTGGGTTCACTCGAACTGCAGCGCAGCCAGCATCGATGGCAGCAAAAACATATTTTGGTTGAAAGTGAATGTCTGCTATCACCGGGATTTGAGACTTCTTTGCGATCTGAGCAAGTACGTCTGCGTCATCTTGGCTGGGAACTGCAACGCGAACTATTTGGCAACCAGAAGCGGTGAGTTCAGCAATCTGTTGCAATGTGGCATTGACATCTGATGTGAGGGTGGTTGTCATAGATTGGACAGAGACCGGTGCATCTCCCCCGACAGCGACGCTTCCCACTTGAATCTTTCGACTCACTCGCCGAGGAGCAAGCGGAACGGGAGGGAGCTCGGGCATGCCTAGATCGATGGCCATGGCTCTATCTTGCCGTAGATCAGGAATTTAAGCGCATTGGATTGATGATGTCCGCTGCCAAAAGCAGAAAGGAGAGCGAGATCAACACAGCGAGCACCACCAGGGTGATGGGCGTCAGACGAGCAACATCGATCGCTGGCGGGTTGGGTACTCCCCGACGCTTCGCGCGCCACATACGAAAACGATCCGCTATCGCAACTGCAATGTGCCCACCATCAAGCGGTGGCAATGGCAATGCGTTGAAGAGGCCAACAAAAATATTGAGTCCAGCAATAATGCTGATGAAGATGGAAAGTTTGTCTTTCCAGTTCAGACCTTGCGCGTCAAGAGCTTCTCCCGAGACGCGCGCGACCCCGACGACGCCAACAAGCCCACTCGTATCCCGGTCCTTTCCGTGGAAAGTTTGATCCCACAAGTCGGGAATCTTGGTAGGTACCGCAGCCAAACCTTTGAGGTTGATCCAGGCCACCTGCCAGACCGAGGTTGCGGCGCGAGGAATTGCCATGAATGGATTGGTTCGGATGTATTCATACGATGGTCCAATTCCGACGTAACCCGCACTCTTTCCATCGACTCCCACACGAGCAACCGGAGTAACGGAAATCTGGATTCGCTCGCCGGCGCGATCGATCGTGAGTTCTAGTTGTTTACCCACAGAAGAACGGATCACATCCGTACTCGAGATCCAATCTTTAACTACCACGCCATCTATTGAAAGAATTTGATCGCCTACCCGAAGCCCTGCATTCTTCGCTGGCGAACTTGGATCCGTTCCAGCACATGTGGTGGCCTGATACGCAGGAACACACTCACCCACGTAAGAGATTTTGGCCGTGTAAGTGCCTACACCTACAAAAATCAACATGAGCAGAATAAGCACATAGCCCACAATGAAATGAACAATTGAACCAGCTGCCAAAGTGATCACTCGATGACGAATACGTGCCTTATAAAAGGCACGTGGCTCATCTTCTGCAGAAAGTACCTCGCTAG
Organism: Actinomycetota bacterium; assembly: GCA_009702245.1. Lineage (GTDB taxonomy): Bacteria > Actinomycetota > Actinomycetes > Nanopelagicales > Nanopelagicaceae. The sequence goes on along the minus strand of WLIL01000017.1, from coordinate 8,527 downwards.
GAGTCATTCCTACAATACGTACATAGCCTCCGGCCGGAATGGCTTTGACGCCGTATTCCACTTCACCTCGGTGCGTCGACCAGAGTCGTGGCCCAAAGCCTACGAAGAACTCGGTGACTTTCATGCCAAACCGGCGAGCCATCACGAAGTGACCAGCCTCATGCAACATGACAGAGAGAAGTAAGGCGACAATAAAGGCAATGATGCCTAAAGCGTTCATGCTTCTGCTCCTATCAATGTTCGAGCAAAAGCCCGAGCGGCAATTTCTGTATCTAAGATATCCGAGACTTTTGAGACATCAGACCTTTTGGCAGCCCCTTGCATAAAGTGAGTCAAAGTTTGTTCAATAATTCTAGGGATTCCAGCAAAGGAGAGCGCGCCAGAAATGAATGCGGCAACTGCTTCCTCATTGGCAGCGTTATAACAAGCAGGGGCTACTCCACCGTGGCGCCCTGCTGCATATGCCAAATCCAGGGCTGGGAAAGTTTCGCGATCGACGGGAGCGAACGACCATTCCATTGGTTGTGACCAGTTTACGGATGGGATCGCATATGTAGATCGATTCGGCCAAGAGAGTGCAAGTGCAATAGGCAACCGCATGTCGGGTGGACTTACTTGGGCAATGGTAGAACCATCACAAAACTCAACCATTGAGTGGATCATTGACTGTGGATGAACTACTACTTCGATTTTGTCATAAGCAATATCAAAAAGGAGGTGCGCTTCAATTACTTCAAGTCCCTTATTCACCAAGGAAGCAGAGTTGATAGTAACTACTGGACCCATCGACCAGGTGGGATGTGCGAGTGCCTGCGCCACTGTGACGTTAGCGAGTTCTGCCGCACTCTTTCCGCGAAAAGGTCCACCGCTTGCGGTGAGAATAAGTTTCGATACTTCACTGGGTGCTCCAGCAAGAAGCGCTTGGGCAATCGCAGAGTGCTCAGAATCCACCGGAATGATTTGTCCCGGTCGGGCAATCGCCTTTACAAGCGGACCACCGGCCACCAAGGATTCCTTATTTGCTAAGGCCAGTAATGAGCCTGACTGAAGTGCTGCCAACGTAGGCGAGAGACCCACCGAGCCTGAGATGCCGTTAAGTACGATTTCCGCACCCATCGAGGCCACAGCGTCTACTCCTGCGGCGCCAGAGCGAACCTTGCGACCGAGAGCAGTACTTGCTTCAGCTGCTGAACGCTCATCAAAGAGTGCAAGCTCAGCCGGTTTCAACGCGCGTGCTTGTTGAATGAAGAGCTCAAGGTGGGCACCGGAGGCAGCTAAACCCACCACTTCGTGTGCACCTTGGCTGAGCGCCACATCAATTGCTTGCGTGCCAATAGAACCAGTCGACCCCAGGAGTGCGAGCGACTTTTTCGAGGTCATTTAGCGACCCTTACCTCGGCGTGGGCGTCGCGCTCCACCCTTTGTGGGTACCGAGTGCATGCCGCGCGGTGCAGCGAGAGTCTCGCCAGATGAATCATCTGAATCTTGGTCTTGGTCTTGGTCTTGGTTATGGCCAAGCGGCGTGATGTCGTCATCCTGCGATACATCGTGCGATTCATCCTGGTGATCATGGTGATCATGGTGATCGTGCTGATCCGATGAATCCTTGACTGGTCCACTTGAATGCGAAAATCCGCCTTCTGAGGAGGGGCGGTGGGTCGAACGATCAATCGGCTCAAGCGAGACGTGAATGCCGCGCCCATGGCAGGACTCACAGACGTTCGAGAAAGCTTCAATGAGACCTTGGCCCACACGCTTTCGGGTCATTTGTACGAGCCCGAGCGACGTTACTTCAGCGACCTGATGCTTCGTACGATCACGGCCCAAGCACTCTACAAGTCTGCGAAGTACTTGCTCCCGGTTGGATTCCAAAACCATGTCAATGAAGTCGATGACAATAATTCCGCCGAGGTCGCGCAAGCGAAGTTGCCGAGCAATTTCTTCAGCGGCTTCAACGTTGTTCTTTGTTACCGTCTCCTCGAGATTGCCACCTTTACCAGTGAATTTACCGGTATTAACATCCACCACGACCATGGCTTCGGTGCGATCGATGACAAGAGAACCACCTGAAGGTAACCAGACTTTACGATCGAGAGCCTTTACAAGTTGCTCTTCAACACGATTTTCGGTGAACATGTCGCGCACGGAAGTCCAACGTTGAATTTTGGCAACGAGATCAGGTGCAACGTGTCCCAGGTACCCGTTGATTTCCTCCCACGCTTCAGATCCTTGAACGAACATGGTCTTGAAATCTTCGTTAAAAATATCTCGGATAACGCGGACCGTAAGATCAGGCTCGCCATAAAGAAGTGTGGGCGCAGTCGAGCCAGAACTCGAAGCACTCTCAGTTTTCTTCTCGATGTCTTCCCATTGAGCTTTGAGACGAGTGATGTCGCGAGTCAGCTCATCTTCAGACGCACCTTCAGCGGCAGTGCGCACAATAACGCCAGCCTCCTCGGGAACGAGATCCTTCAGAATGTGCTTCAGGCGCGCACGCTCAGCATCTGGCAAGCGACGACTAATGCCACTCATCCCACCACCAGGCACAAATACCAAGTAGCGACCAGGAAGGCTCACTTGACTCGTGAGGCGAGCTCCCTTTTGGCCGATTGGATCTTTAGTCACTTGAACAAGTACTTGCTGGCCAGTTTTGAGAGCGGTTTCAATGCGACGTGGCGTGCCATCTGCAATTCCTGCGGCATCCCAGTTCACTTCACCTGCATAAAGAACTGCGTTACGTCCCTTGCCGATATCGACGAACGCCGCTTCCATAGACGGCAGCACGTTTTGTACGCGCCCAAGATAAATATTGCCTACGTAGGAAGTGTTACTTGAACGATTCACGTAGTGCTCTACCAAAATATTGTCTTCTAGCACTGCGATCTGTGTGCGGTCTCCTGTTTGGCGAACTAACATCACACGATCCACAGATTCTCTGCGAGCCAAGAATTGCGCTTCAGTAAGAATAGGAGCGCGCTTGCGCGGATTATCTCGACCATCGCGGCGACGTTGACGCTTAGCTTCGATGCGCGTCGAGCCAGCGAGATCTTGTGTAGTACTAGTTCGAGTGCGATTTCCCGAACGAACAACTACATCTTCACGAGCTTCGCTCGGTGCGCGGCGTTCACGAACACGGCGGCGACGTGTTGCGCCCTCCCCCGTCTCTCCGTTCTCATCCGATGATTCAGTACCACTCTCGTCTTCATCGCCATCTGATGAAGAACCGGCACGCGTATCACCGCTGCGCTTACGACCACGTCCACCTCGACGACGCCTGCGACGACGAGCCGCGCCTTCACTCGAGTCGTCATCGTCTCCCGCTGAATCTTGCGAATTACTCTCAACGTCTGACGCATCAGAACCTTCATCGCTCTTTGACTTTGCGGCAGATTTGGCAGGGGTACGTGTTCGCGTGGAAATCTTAGCTGGGGCAACCGACTCAGCCTCTGCGTCGCTGGAAGACTTCTTTGCCTTATCGGCAGCCTTGAGGGTTGCAGCTTTAGTTGGCGCTTTAGTTGGCGCTTTAGCGATGGCTTTAGCCGGAGATTTCACTCCAGTGAGATCGGGGGCTTGAAAAATTGGTGAGAGCGCGCTGACGGTGGGCGCAGCCGGTGCGCTTACCTTGGCCTCTGCTTTCTTTACTGCCTTCTTTGCTGGAGCCTTCTTGGCGGCCGGTGTTTTGGCTGGCGCAAGATCTGCTGCCCCTGCTGTCACTGCGGCCACTGGGGCACCGGCAGCTCTCTTAGCTACGCGGCGAACTGGCTTCTTGGGAGTGCTCTCTGAATTTTCATCAATCGTGCTCATGTTGAACTACTTTCGTGAGCGCTACGCGCTCGTTCGTGCTCCAGGGGAGCAAAGTCTCGGGTACTGCACCTACGTACTGCTAAGTCATTACTGAGCCATTACTGAGCCATATCTGGCTCTTGCCGACTCGTTACTAAGGACTACTAAGCGTGAACTGGCGATTTACTTCCGGTCTGGACCGAAGGGATCGGTCACTGCGCCAGCACGCTCATCGAAAGGTCCCTGCGCTAATCGGGTCACTATGGCCCGGCTCGCGAGACCCTCGATCCGCAGAGCGGCGAGAAGATCATCGGGTCGTACAGATGGCGAACCATGCCGTATGACTGCTTCAAGTATGGCAGATCGGAGGGCTCTCTCCCCCATCGTGGTCGAATTCCCGTCTGTGACTTCAGGAACTTCAGACGGAGCCTGCTCGGCCAGGCTCAAAACGGCTGAGCGGACATCGAAGCGCCGGAGCCCATTCTTGGACATCCGCTCCACCATGACCTCATCGGCGGCGAGAAAAGTGGCGATTGCCCCGGGGACCTGGTCAGCTATCGAAGCTGGCGCCGAAATGGAGAAATGCCACTCGGAGGCCTCCAGAGTGGCGGCAAATTCACTCGTGGTGGCTTCCACAATCTCAATCACGTCAAGACCAATTGGCAGAGCTTGATCCAGCTGGATGAGCACTTCGGCGAGATCGACACGATCTTGCAAAGCCATCTCCAAATACTCCGCTTCACTTGCAACACCCGTGGGAGAAGCACCGGCATAAGAAATTCGTGGGTGCGGTGTAAATCCCGATGAATATGCAATCGGAATTCTCGAACGCCGCACTGCCCGCTCGAGAGCACGCGAAAAATCACGATGACTTGTGAACCGCAGGCGCCCGCGCTTCGCATACTTCACCCGGATGCGCTGCACTACTGGTCGTTGAGCGTGTGGCGCCTTCATGACCTAGCGGTTCACCAAGAGCGGAATAGTTCTGCCAGTGGGCCCCACTTGAATTTCAGTATCCATGGTGGGACATACGCCACAGTCGAAGCAGGGAGTCCAGCGACAATCATCTACTTCTCCGCCAGCCAATGCTTCCTGCCAATCAGACCAGAGCCACTCTTTATCTAAGCCAGAATCTAAATGATCCCAAGGAAGTGCTTCGCTCAATTCGCGCTCGCGAGTAGTAAACCATTCCAGTGAGAGTGGGGATCCTTCAAAGATTTCTACCACAGCAGCAACCCAACGATCGTAAGAGAAGTGCTCACTCCATCCGTCAAACCGTTGGCCATTCTCCCAGGCTCGGAGAATAACAGCGCCTACACGGCGATCTCCGCGCGAGAGCAACCCTTCAATCGCACTTGGTTTGCCATCGTGATAGCGGTAGCCAATTGCTTTGGCATACTTTCGATCTCCCTGGATGGCATCGCGCAACATCTTGAGACGATGATCGACAACATCAGGAGACTCTTGAGCCGCCCATTGAAAAGGTGTGTGCGGCTTAGGAACAAATGCGCCGATAGAAATCGTGCATCGAACGTCATTTCCGCCAGTTGCTGATCGACCGGCATCGATTGCCCGTTTCGTCATAGTGGCAATTTGCATCACATCTTCATCTGTTTCAGTGGGCAATCCGCACATGAAGTAGAGCTTTACTTGACGCCACCCATTTGCATAGGCCGTGGTAACAGTTCGAATGAGATCTTCTTCAGTCACCATTTTGTTGATAACTTGGCGTATCCGCTCGCTGCCACCTTCAGGCGCGAAGGTGAGGCCAGAGCGTCGACCATTTCTGGTTAATTCATTCGCCAGATCCACATTGAATGCATCAACGCGCGTGGAAGGAAGTGAGAGACCCACATTCTCGCCTTCGTAACGATCAGCAAGACCCTTTGCTATCTCGCCAATCTCTGAGTGATCGGCGCTTGAAAGTGAGAGCAGCCCTACTTCTTCGTATCCAGTGGCATTCAATCCCTGCTCCACCATGGCAGCAATTCCGGTGATCGAGCGCTCGCGGACAGGGCGCGTAATCATTCCCGCCTGGCAGAAGCGACAACCACGGGTGCAGCCGCGAAAAATCTCGACACTCATGCGCTCGTGAACAGTCTCCGCTAGCGGTACGAGAGGTTGCTTGGGATACGGCCATTTATCTAGATCCATCACGGTGTGTTTGGCTACACGATAAGGAACGTCTGATCGATTTGGAAAGACGCGCTTGATTCTTCCATCTTCAAAGTACTCAACGTCATAAAAACGCGGGACATAGCAGCCACCACTTCGCGCCAATCTAAGGAGCACTTCATCGCGACCACCAGGGCGCCCCTCGCGCTTCCATTCGCGGACAATCTCACTCATGCGAAGTACCGCTTCTTCGCCATCACCAAGTACTGCAATGTCAATAAAATCAGAGATCGGTTCTGGGTTAAATGCCGCGTGCCCTCCAGCTACCACAATGGGATCGTCTAAAGTGCGGTCTGCTGCAAAGAGTGGAATTCCACCGAGGTGGAGAGCAGAGAGCATATTTGTGTATCCCAATTCGGTAGCAAAGGAGATTCCGAAGAGATCAAAATCGCGTACCGAGCGATGGCTATCCAGAGTGAATTGTGGAATGTCGTTTTCCCGCATCAACTTCTCAAGATCGGGCCAAATCGCATAAGAGCGCTCTGCCAGAACCCCTTCGACCTCATTCAATACTTCGTAAAGGATCATGACGCCTTGATTGGGCAACCCCACTTCGTAAGCATCTGGATACATCAGCACCCAACGAACCTCTGCGCTATCCCAATCCTTCACCGTCGAATTGAGCTCACCGCCCACATATTGAATCGGCTTTGAGACTTGCAAGAGCAGCGGTTCGAGGTCACTCCATACAGAAGGCATTGTCCAAGGGTAACAACTAATTCCAACTTCGCCTGGCGTGCACATTCTGCAGCAGCCCCACGGCCATCAGGGTGGCAAACATGCTCGTCCCACCGTAGGAGAGAAATGGGAGCGGCACTCCGGTCATTGGCATCAATCCAAGCGCCATCCCGACGTTTTCAAAGAATTGAAAGGCAAACCATGCCATGACACCAGAAACGACCAACCTGCCGAAGAGATCTGTAGTGCGCCGGGCCAGTCGACCAGCGCGCCAAAGAATAACCGCGAAGAGTGCGATGATCCCACTGGAACCAACAAAACCTAATTCCTCCCCCGCCACCGTGAAAATAAAGTCTGTCTGCTGTTCAGGTACAAACCGGCCATTCGATTGTGGGCCTTTGTAAAGCCCTTTCCCCAGAAAGCCACCGGACCCAATAGTGATCCGCGCCTGTTGTAGTTGGTATCCGCTCTCTTGGGGATCTGCTTGCGGATTGATAAACGATTGCAAGCGCTTGAGTTGGTAATCATGCAAGATATTGAATTGCACTGCAGCGACACCACCCAAAACCGCAAACATGAGCAAACCAGCGATCCATCGGGCCGGAGCGCCGGAGACTGCGATGATGGCCACGACGGAGCAACACACAATAAGAATCGTTCCCACATCGGGTTGTACAAAAATAAGAAGCACTGGAAGCGCCGCTACTCCGAGTGCCTGCAGCACATCAATATTCCGTGGATCTTTTTCGCCATCACGCTTCTCCGCCAACACCATTGCCATACCCACGATGATCGCCAGTTTCGCGAATTCCGCCGGCTGCACACTGAAACCTCCAGGAAGGGCGATCCAAGCACGTGCGCCATTGATGGTCTCGCCAACTTTAGGTATGAGTACGGCGATGAGGCCGATGACCGCTAGTCCCCAAAGGACAGGCGTGTATGCGCGCAATAAGCGATAGTCGACGGCTGCCGTCATCGCAGCTAAGAAAATCCCAATCACAATATTGAGAAGGTGTCTCTTCAGATAAAAATGGGGATCTAATCCTTGGGAGTCATACCAATCTCGAGTTGAAGCAGAGACGAGGAAGGAACCGATAACAAGAAGGAGGGCAACTGCCCCCAACAAAACCAAATCTAGTTGGCGAACGAAACCACCACGATCTATGGATTTCTTGAATCCTCTGGAAAGACGCGCGCTGGTCGAATAGGAACTCATCATCCACCGTTCTTTGCAGATGACTTGAGTTTCATTGGTGGAAGTATACGACCGTCTGTTGTGAGTCGCGGGATCACACTTGGTGGTCCACTTGGAAAGAGTGAACGAAGTGGATCTGCCTTACTCCCGGTAACCCCAAAGATCGCTTCATAAATCTTGCGCACACTAGGTCCGCTAGTAAGTGAACCCGTACCACCCTGGCTCACCATCATGAGGACGGCATACTTAGGTTTCTCGCTTGGCGCGTAAGAGACCAGCCAACTGGTGGTGTCTTTCTCCGAACCGTCTAAATTCTTACCAAAGACTTCGCCGGTGCCAGTCTTGGCACTCACTGCTACTGGGAAGCCAGTAAATGGATATCGAGCGGTTCCCTCTGTGACCACCGCCTGCAAGGCATCCTGCATAAACGCCAAGGTGGGTTTGTCTAGTGGCAATTTTCCTACACGTTGCGGAAGGATCTCTTTGATGATTTTGCCTTTGTTATCAAGGATGGCGCGACCAATAGTCGGCTTCATAATGGTGCCACCGTTGGCAATAGCGGCATACATTTGAATCATCTGCATAGGTGTTGCAGTGGTATCACCTTGGCCGATCGCAAAGTTGACGGCGTCGCCGGCACGAATCTTCGCACCATCAACGCAATTCTCTTTCGCTATAGCAATGAGAAGCGGTGTT
>WLIL01000169.1 GCA_009702245.1 Actinomycetota bacterium | reverse complement strand
CCCGCGCTAAAAGCTTGGGAAGCTCTTGTGATGCCATTTCACTACGCCCGCGTATGTGGAAGTTTAGCCCTCCACCGGTAGGGTCTACTACGTGCTACTGAGTGACCGCGATATCCGGGCTGAGATCGAAGCCGGACGGGTAGGGGTTGAACCCTTTACCGAGGCCATGATCCAGCCATCGAGCGTCGATGTACGTCTTGATCGCTTCTTCCGAGTCTTTGAAAACCATAAGTACTCGGTCATTGACCCTTCCGTTGAGCAACCAGATCTCACCCGCGCCGTAGAGACCGAGGGCGATGAGCCCTTCATTCTCCACCCAGGCGAATTTGTCCTCGCGAGCACTTACGAAGTGATCACTCTTCCCGATGACATTGCGGGGCGCCTTGAAGGTAAGTCCTCACTTGGTCGCCTTGGATTGCTCACTCACTCCACCGCTGGCTTTATTGATCCTGGTTTCTCTGGGCACATCACTCTTGAACTTTCGAACGTGGCTAATCTCCCAGTGAAACTTTTCCCAGGAATGAAGATTGGGCAGCTCTGCCTCATCAAGCTTTCGTCACCAGCAGAGCATCCATACGGCTCCGCAAAGTACGGCTCGCGTTACCAAGGACAACGCGGTCCCACACCGAGCAAGAGTTACCTCAACTTCCATCAATCAAAGATTTAGGAATATGAGCGAGCGCGAACGTCTTGAGTACGCAGACTTCGGCACCGCAGTCCGTGAACTTGCACAACAGATTGCAGATTCTGGATACCAACCCGACATCATTCTCTCGATCGCTCGCGGTGGATTGTTAATTGGCGGCGCACTGGGTTACGCACTCGGTGTGAAGAACACCTTCACAATGAGTGTGGAGTTTTACACCGGTGTCGATGAGCGGTTACCAATGCCTGTTGTTCTGCCACCAGTACCTAACCAAGTAGATCTCACCGGCGCTCGCGTACTTGTTGCTGATGATGTGGCAGATACTGGTGCCACACTGGCACTAGTGAAAGCGTTTTGTGCGGGTCACGTTGCCGAAGTGAAGTGTGCGGTCTTGTATGAGAAACCACGCAGTGTAGAAAAGCCAGAATTTGCTTGGAAAAAGACCGATAAGTGGATTGAATTCCCTTGGTCTACTCAAGAACCAGTAGTGGCAAACGTAAAATAAAGGTTGCACCTTCACCGAGCTTGCTGACTACATCTGCACTGCCACCATGTGCTTTCATGACTGCATCTACGATGGAAAGTCCTAAGCCACTGCCTTCTGATTGACCTTCGCTGCGAGTACGCGATGAATCTGCACGGTAGAAGCGTTCAAAGATGCGAGCTGCTTGATCTTCTGAAAGCCCTGGGCCTTGATCGTGTACCGAGACCACTGCGTCGTCTCCAATTTTGGCAACGGTGACATGAATAGATGTTCCCGCAGGGGTATATATGCGTGCGTTTACCATCAGATTTGAGAGCGCTTGATTGAAGCGTCGTGCATCTGCATTTACTAAGACATCCTCAACGGGAAGCTCGACTGTGATGGTGTGTTCCGGGGAGGAAACTTTTGCGGCCTCTACAACTTCATCGACTACGGCACGCAAGTCAACAGTCTCGAGTTGCAACTCGCTCTGCTGATCAAGGCGAGCAAGTATAAGTAGATCTTCAACGAGTGCACTCATACGAATTGATTCTCGTTCGATTCGCCTTATTGCATCAGTTGTTGCGGCCTCTCCTTGAATTGCTCCTTGGCGATGGAGTTCAGCGAAACCTCTCACAGTTGTAAGTGGAGTGCGCAATTCATGACTAGCGTCTGCGACGAATCGGCGGAGACGATCCTCGCTCGCACTTTTCACATCGAAAGACTCCTCAATCCGGGTGAGCATGAGGTTAAGTGCGGTGTTAAGTCGACCGACTTCGGTATTAGAAGTTTCGTCGGGAAGTCGTGCAGAGAGATCGCCACTGGCAATAGCCGCGGCCGTCTTCTCAACATTATCTAGTGGACGCAATCCCAGACTCACCGCACGGCGACCGATGAGCAAGAGGAGACCGAGCACCACAAGACCCAAGAGGAGGAGTAGGAGCCCGGTGCGTACCAACGTGTTATTTACGTCGGTAAGCGCTATGGATACGACCACAATTCCACCCGCAGTTGTGAGACGAGTAATAACTCGATGATCACCTGCGAAACCCTCTTGATGCCAGGTCCATGGCTTTGAATTATTTCGGTTAACGTCTTCAGTGGTGAGCCCCACAAAGGAAGGAGCTTTGTCATTAACACCACCACCGATACTTCCTACGACGCTCCCATCGTCATTGAGCAACGTAACAGTGATTGTGCTCGGCACGCGTCGACTACGACCCTGGTCAGTGTCACCATCCATCATTCCCGGTTGCAACTGATCAAAGTTGAGAACAGGGCCACCGGCAACGCTTCGCAATTGGTCATCGACCTTATGGACTAAGTAGTTGCGCAAAACGATTGCGGTGGAAACATCGACCACGATGAGTGCGACAGCAGTCAACGCCACAGAGGTAGCTACTAAGCGGCCACGGAGTGACCACATTTTCGGAGAGAAGATTCGAGGAAGCGCCATAATGTTCTTAGTTTGGCATCTTTAGGCGGTACCCCACACCTCTCACGGTGTGTATGAGCGCAGGATCATAAATATCGATCTTTTTACGCAAGTAGGAGATGTAAGTTTCAACGATCCCCGCATCACCTCGGAAGTCGTACTGCCACACGTGATCAAGAATCTGTGCCTTACTCACTACGCGACCCGCGTTGATAAGCAAGTAGCGAAGCAAAGTGAACTCCGTAGGTGAGAGATCAATAAGATTTCCCGCACGATGAGTCTCATGTGTGGCTTCGTTCAATTTAAGGTCTGCAAAAGAAATAACCTCATCGTCGATGTTCGATGGTGCCGCACCGATCCGACGGAGGAGTGCACGGATACGAGCTACTAATTCTTCGAGACTAAAAGGCTTAGTTACATAGTCGTCGCCGCCGACAGTGAGCCCAGCTACCTTGTCCTCTGTCGTGTCGCGTGCAGTGAGGAAGAGAACGCCAGCCTCAACACCGTTACTTCGTAACTGCCGACAGACTTCGAAGCCATCCATGTCGGGCATCATCACATCGAGAATGAGTGCGTGTGGTTTGAACTCTTCGGCGGTGATTAGAGCAGAGCGACCATCGAAGGCGGTAGCGACTTCGTAGCCCACGAAACGAAGACTGGTGGCGATGAGTTCAGTAATGCTCGTTTCATCGTCGACGACCAGGATCCGGAATTTTTCGCTGGGCCCATTAATGGGCTTCTCGCTGAGTGTGGCAGGCATGTTCATGGCTTAATAATTCACCCACTCTCTGGGGGTTTCCTGAGAACCAGTGGTGAGCTAGCCCCGGATTTTCTCCTATTCTGTACAAATAGAAACGTTTTTTGTACAATAATGGTATGACCACACTGCCCATCTCAGAAGCTCGTGCCGAATTAGCGCACGCCAT
>WLIL01000168.1 GCA_009702245.1 Actinomycetota bacterium | reverse complement strand
CGGCCGAGCTCGATGAAATTCTTTCGCTCGCCGATAGGGTTGCGGTGATGTTTGGTGGAAAGATCGTAGCCATTTTGGAGGCCAAAGAGGCCGAGCGCGTTCTTGTGGGTCGACTTATGGCCGGTCTTTCAGCATGATGGGTGCTCTATGAGCATTCAAATTGATTGGGAAGTCCTTAAGGCTGCGGCCGTCTCCGCGATGGAACACGCGTACGCTCCCTACTCGAAGTACCCAGTAGGTGTCGCCGGACTCGTCGATGATGGACGAATTGTCTCGGGTTGCAATGTAGAGAACGCCTCATATGGCCTCACCCTCTGCGCTGAGTGCGGCATGGTCTCTTCATTACACGCTACGGGCGGCGGACGTTTGGTTGCTGTCGCGTGCGTGGACGCTGCGGGTGAAGCGCTGATGCCCTGTGGTCGTTGTCGCCAATTGCTCTTCGAACATGGCGGCCCCGAGCTACAAGTCTGGATGCCTACCGGTGTGCGACGGATGAAGGAAGTTCTCCCCGAAGCCTTCGGCCCTTCGCATTTAGAGAAGAACTAATCATGAGCGTAGAACCATTTGCTGCCGTAGATGTGATCGGCGCCAAACGTGATGGCCACGAACTCACTCATGCGCAGATTGACTGGATTGTTGATGCATACACCCGTGGAGTAGTGGCCGACGAGCAGATGTCGGCGCTTCTGATGGCCATTCTTCTTAACGGAATGAATCGCAAAGAAATCACTCGCTGGACTACCGCCATGATTAACACCGGTGAGCGGATGAGTTGGTCGATGCTCGATCGTCCCACTACGGACAAGCACTCAACTGGTGGGGTAGGAGATAAGATCACCCTGCCACTTGCGCCCATTGTCGCCGCATGTGGCGCAGCCGTCCCACAACTCTCGGGTCGCGGTCTTGGACATACGGGCGGAACGCTCGACAAATTGGAGTCGATCCCTGGCTGGCGTGCGTCGCTATCAAATGCAGAGATGCTTGGGGTATTACAGAGTACGGGGGCAGTTATTTGCGCCGCCGGAGCTGGTCTGGCCCCTGCGGATAAAAAGATCTACGCGCTCCGCGACGTCACAGGAACAGTTCCCGCAATTCCTTTGATTGCTTCTTCCATCATGAGTAAGAAGATCGCCGAAGGTACGGGCGCTCTAGTCCTCGATGTAAAGACTGGCTCTGGTGCATTTATGAGCGATCCTATGAAAGCTCGCGAATTAGCAGAGGTCATGGTCACACTTGGTACCGATGCGGGTGTCAATACTGTCGCTCTTGTGACTGCCATGGATGTGCCACTCGGTCTCACCGCGGGGAATGCATTAGAGGTGCGTGAGTCAGTAGAAGTACTCGCTGGTGGAGGACCGAAAGATGTCGTCGAGTTAACCCTGGCTCTTGCACGTGAAATGCTTACCCTGGTGGGCATTGAGAAGGACCCGGCAGATACCTTGCGCGATGGTAGCGCGATGGATGTGTGGCGTCGGATGATCAGCGCGCAAGGTGGTAATCCTGACGCTCCACTTCCAGTGGCAGCCCATCAAGAGGTAGTAGTTGCCGACAAGAGTGGAGTAGTTGCCTCGATGGACGCACTCGCTGTCGGGGTGGCTGCCTGGCGTTTAGGCGCCGGTCGCGCGCGTCAAGGCGAAGTGGTGCAAGCGGGAGCCGGAGTTGAGATTCATGCCAAGCCAGGTGAGCAAATATCGAAAGGTTCGCCACTTTTTACCCTCCATACCGAGACCCCCGAGCGTTTTGCTTACGCGTTAGAAGCATTGCAAGATGGCTGGTCAATAGGGGAAAAGGCGAGCGCCACACTGCCACTCATTGTGGATCGCATTACCGCGTAAGATTGGTATATGCCTCACCTCCTCAAAGCCCCCGTACAAATCCCCGTTCCAGGTGGGAAAGTCATCGACGAGTTTGTCGGTGGAGTGGCCACTCAAAGTTCTCAAATCTCGGTCGCAAAAATGATTGCTCCTGCTGGTTGGGAAGAACCATTCCAAACTCCAGAGTTTGAAGAAGTCACTGTTGTCTTACGCGGAACTGTGTTGGTGGAGTGTGAAGGTGAAACCTTCACTATCAATGCAGGACAATCGATTGTGACTTCTAAGGGAGAGCGCGTGAGATACTCCGTGGGACCAGAAGGTGCGGAGTATGTGGCTGTCTGCACGCCAGCTTTCTCCCCAGAATTGGTGAATAGAGAAGAATGAGTTTAGATCGCAAGCCCACCCAAGATGAGTTAAGTCGAGCCCCCAAAGCGCTCTTGCACGACCATCTCGATGGTGGCTTGCGTCCTCAAACAATTCTCGATCTTGCCAAAGAGTCGGGCTACGCCAAGTTGCCCGCTGCAGATGCAGACTCGCTTGCTAAGTGGTTTGCTGAAGCAGCCGATTCTGGATCGCTTGAGAAGTATTTAGAAACCTTCGCGCACACTGTGGGAGTGATGCAATCTCCTTCAGCAATTGCGCGAGTGGCCCGCGAAGCCGCACTCGATTTGGCAGCAGACGGAGTTGCTTATGCAGAAATTCGTTTCGCTCCAGAGTTACATCTGGCAGGCGGCATGGAAATGCGCGATGTAGTCGAAGCTGTATTGGTGGGCTTCGCGCAAGGCGAAGAAGAAGCCCGTGAACTGGGAAAACCCATCAAGGTCCGGACCCTTCTGACCGCAATTCGAAATCTTGATGCCGCTAATGAAACCGCAGACCTAGTCGTGGAGTATCGCGACCGTGGCGTCGTTGGCTTTGATATCGCAGGGGCAGAGGCTGGTTATCCGCCCACCTTGCAATTAGACGCCTTTGAATATTTACGCAGGGAGAATGCGCACTTCACTATTCATGCCGGAGAGGCATTCGGGCTACCTTCCATCTGGGAAGCGATTCAGATCTGTGGAGCGGAGCGACTCGGCCACGGCGTGCGCATCATGGATGACATCACGTTTGTCGACGGCGAAGCGCATCTTGGAAAACTTGCTTCGTATGTGCGGGATCGCCGCATTCCATTGGAGCTCTGCCCAAGCTCTAATCTGCAAACAGGTGCAGCCAAGTCAATGGCGGATCATCCCATTGGTAAGTTAGCAAAATTGCGTTTCCGCGTTACGGTCAATACGGATAACCGACTGATGAGTAAAACCTCTATGACGCATGAATTTACCGAGCTCTCAAAAGCTTTCGATTGGTCCCTGCTGGATTACCAACGTGTCACAGTGAATGCACTGAAGAGTGCGTTTATTCCATTCGAGGAACGTCTAGAAATCATCGAAAAGGTAGTAAAACCAGCCTATTTGGCGCTTTAGTCGGCTAAGAGTGTGGCGGTAGATGCGTGGAGAGCGTCCATTGCCTTCCGCGCAATCAAACGAGCCTCATCAATTCCTCTAGTGGTGACTGGAACGACCACTTCCAGGTAGCACTTTAATTTTGGTTCCGTTCCGCTGGGTCGAATGATGAGCCGACTGAGTGAAGTTCTAAAGCGCAATCCGTCGGTGGGT
>WLIL01000167.1 GCA_009702245.1 Actinomycetota bacterium | reverse complement strand
CGGAGGACCCGGGATGCCCGACCTGAGATAGGGGTGTGACCGGCTTCGCCGGCGCTTCGATGGAGACCATCGACCCATACGTATTGAGAAGCCTCGCAGACGCTCAGCCTGACATGTACTGGTCAGACTCTGATCCTCTCGAGACCGAAGCACACTCTGCCCTCATTGGCTCTGAAACGGCCGAACTGGTGGTTGTCGGTGCCGGGTATACCGGACTCTGGACCGCACTCCTTGCCAAGGAAGCCAACCCCGAGCGCGACGTTGTCATTATTGAACAGCGCGAAACCGGAGCTGGGGCTTCGGGACGTAACGGTGGCTTTGTAGTCGCCTCCCTCACACACGGCTTCCAGAACGGAAAGAACCGGTGGCCCGACGAGATGGGCACTATCGAACGCATGGGGCGCGAAAACCTCGCCGCCATAGAAGAGACCATTCATCGCTATGGAATCGAATGCGATTGGGAACGAACCGGTGAAATTAAAGTCGCCGCCGAACCATGGCAATTAGTCGGCATGGAAGAAGAGGCGGCAGAACGAAACGAACTTGGCGACGACGTGGAATTCCTCGATGCCGAAACAGTGAAAAAGATGATTCACTCCCCCACCTACCACGGTGCAGTCTTCGATCACGATGGAACCGCACTCGTTGATCCTGCGCGCCTCGTGTGGGGATTAGAACGCGCATGCATTTCACTCGGCGTACGCATCTATGAGAATTCAAAAGTGCAATGGCTCGAGCGCGAGAAAGACGGAATTCGCGTTCACACCACGTTCGGAGAAATCTTTACGGACAAAGTGGCACTCGCTACCAACGTTTTCAAACCAGTAGTGCGCAGCGCTCGCAAATACATCGTGCCTGTCTACGATTACGTACTCGTCACTGAGCCACTCACTAAGGCACAGCACGATTCGATTGGGTGGAGTGGACGCGAAGGTATCGGCGATGCCGGAAATCAATTCCACTACTACCGACAAACCAGTGACGGTGGAATTCTCTGGGGTGGATGGGATGCGATCTATCACCCCGGCGGAAAAGTGCGTCAAGAGTATGAATTCCGTCCGGAATCATTTGCCACACTTGCGTCACACTTTTTCAAAACCTTTCCGCAACTTGAAGGCATTCGCTTCACGCACATGTGGGGCGGTGCCATCGATACGTGTTCACGGTTTGCCCCCTTCTGGGGACTCTCGCGCGACAAACGCGTCGGATACGCACTGGGTTACACCGGCCTTGGGGTAGCAGCAACACGTTTTGGTGCACAAGTAATGCTCGATCTACTCGATGGGCATGAAACGGAACGCACCCAGCTCTCGATGGTGCAGAAGAAGCCGATCCCCTTCCCACCTGAACCTTTCAAGTACATCGCGATCCAGATCACCCGTTGGTCGATTCACCGGGCCGACAGGATGAGTGGCAAGCGGAACCTCTGGCTTAAACTCCTCGATCGTTTCGGACTAGGCTTCGACTCATAAAGTTTTACTACTCGAACGCAATAGAAGTGAGATAACCATGAAGAGACGCGTACTCGGCGGAGTCCTTGAAGTTTCCGCTCAAGGCTTAGGTTGCATGGGCATGAACGACTTCTACGGCGATAGCGACGAAGCCGAGTCCATCGCCACGCTCCACCACGCACTCGATCTCGGCATCAACTTCCTTGATACCGCTGATATGTACGGCCCATTCACCAATGAGCTGCTGATCGGGAGTGCGATCAAGGATCGTCGGAACGAAGTAGTACTCGCTACCAAGTTTGGCAACGAACGTAATCCTGATGGTTCGTTTGTTGGCGTTAATGGTCGCCCGGAATATGTGCGCGCTGCCTGCGATGCCTCGCTCGAACGCCTTGGCGTCGATTGCATTGATCTCTATTACCAACACCGCGTGGACAGGAACGTTCCCATCGAAGAGACCTTTGGAGCCATGAAGGAACTCGTGGAGGCAGGCAAGGTGCGCCACCTCGGCATGTCAGAGGCAAAGGGCGAAACGATCCGCCGCGCACACGCCATCCATCCAGTCACTGCAGTACAGACTGAGTGGTCGCTCTGGACACGTGACGTAGAAGAGAACGACGTGCTCTCGACCGTACGCGAATTGGGAATTGGCTTCGTCCCCTACTCACCTCTCGGTCGTGGATTCCTCACTGGTGCGATCACTAATCCTGAAGACCTCGACGCAAGCGATTCACGTCGACGTGGCGCACGTTTCCTAGGCGAGAACCTCACTACAAATCTCAAACTCGTCGATCGCATTACGGAGATCGCAACCGCAAAGGGAATCTCACCTGCCCAACTCGCTCTCGCTTGGGTCATGGTGCAAGGTGAAGATGTAGTTCCGATTCCGGGTACCCGAAAGATTCATCGCCTCGAAGAGAACGCAGCTGCGGCGGAGATTACTTTCACTGCCGAGGAATTAGCAAGCATCGACGCAGCGGCCCCCATTGGCGCCACAGCCGGCGATCGTTATGCCGACATGTCAAACGTGAACCTCTAAGAATTTCTTTACTTCCAGAGGAGGGTGCGGAACCACTCTAATGAGTCTGGATTCGCTAAAGCATCAACGTTTCTGACTACCCGCCCGTTGACTATGTCAGTCACTGCAAGTTCGACGAGCTTATTGCTCTTAGTCCGAGGCAACTCTGGTGCAGAGAGAAAGAGATCCGGCACATGTCTTGGACTAGCCTGAGTGCGTAAACGCAACTTAATTTCGCCAATGAGATCGTCAGTCAAAACAGATCCATCCTTCAAGACCACGAAGAGCACGACTCGCGTGTCATCTTCCCAATCTTGGGAAACTGCCATTGACTCAAGAATGTCATCGAAGGATTCAACGACGCGGTAAATCTCAGCGGTACCTATGCGCACACCCCGCGAATTCAAAGTGGCATCGCTCCTACCGAAAAGTATAAAACCACCATGAACGGTCTTCGCTGCAAAATCTCCGTGTGTCCATACTCCAGGAAAACCTTCGAAATATGAGGCGCGATATTTTGCGTTGTCACTATCTCCCCAGAAGCCAAGGGGCTTCGAAGGGAATGGAACAGTGCAGACCAATTCGCCTTTCTCATCGACACCTGCAGGAATTCCATCAGCTCCAAAAACATCGGTAGCCATACCCAAACAAGGTCCTTGAAGCTCTCCTCGATAAATTGACGCGCCAGGGACAGCCGCGACAAAACACCCGCAAATATCTGTGCCGCCAGTCATCGATACGAGCCGAACATCGCTCTTCACTCTTTCGTATACGAAGTCAAATCCCTCTGGACTCAATACCGAACCTGTTGATGCGATGTAATCGAGATGTGATAAATCGTATTCTTGCGATGGATTTGTAGACTCTTTGCGAGCAACATCTAACAGCTTCGCCGAGAGTCCAAGAAACGTCAGCCGTTCTTCTGCTGCAATTTCAAAGAGTCGTCCGGCATGCGGATAGGTAGGTGATCCATCGAATACAACGATAGTTGCACCCGTACCAAGGGCCATGAGAAGCCAATT
>WLIL01000166.1 GCA_009702245.1 Actinomycetota bacterium | reverse complement strand
GATGTCTTATGGGTCCATTTCCCAAGAAGCACACGAGACCTTAGCGATTGCTATGAATCGAATCGGTGGGAAATCGAATACAGGTGAAGGCGGGGAAGATCCCGAGCGTTTTCTTCCGATGTCAAATGGTGATTCAAAGCGCTCTTCCATTAAGCAGGTGGCTTCGGGACGCTTTGGTGTTACGAGTGAGTACCTCGTCAATGCCGATGATCTGCAGATCAAGATGTCGCAAGGGGCAAAGCCCGGTGAAGGTGGGCAGCTGCCGGGCAATAAGGTTTATCCGTCGATAGCAAAAACGCGGCACTCAACTCCAGGTGTAGGTCTCATCTCCCCGCCGCCTCATCACGATATTTATTCCATCGAAGATTTAGCACAACTCATTCACGATTTGAAGAACTCAAATCCCGACGCTCGTATTCACGTAAAATTGGTAGCCGAAGTGGGTGTAGGTACGGTCGCGGCCGGTGTGAGTAAGGCGCACGCCGATGTGGTGCTCATTTCTGGACACGATGGCGGAACCGGAGCCTCGCCACTCACATCTCTCAAGCACGCGGGTGCGCCTTGGGAATTAGGTTTGGCGGAAGCTCAGCAAACGCTCTTGCTCAATAATCTCCGTGATCGCATCGTGGTGCAGGCAGATGGTCAGATGAAGACAGGCCGCGATGTCGTTATTGCCGCACTCCTTGGCGCAGAGGAATTTGGTTTTGCTACTGCTCCGCTAGTGGTGTCAGGTTGCATCATGATGCGAGTCTGTCACTTGGATACATGTCCTGTCGGAGTCGCTACTCAAAACCCCGAGCTGCGAGCCAAGTTCTCGGGTAAGCCGGAGTTTGTGGAAACTTTCTTTGAGTACATCGCAGAAGAAGTGCGCGAACTCTTGGGGACTTTAGGATTTCGAACCTTAGCTGAAGCGGTCGGGCAGGTAGAGGTTTTGGAAACCACCAAGGCAGTAGATCATTGGAAGGCGAGCGGACTTGATCTCACGCCATTACTGCACTTGCCGACTTTACCCGCGGGATCTTCAAGACTGAACACGCAGAAGCAAGATCATGGTCTAGACAAGGCGCTTGATAGAGAAATCATCCACTTAGCCGAAGTAGCTCTGCGAGAGGGCACTCCCGTCGAGATCTCTTTGCCTGTGCGCAATGTTCATCGCACGGTAGGAACCATGCTAGGAAGTGCGGTCACAAAACGATTTGGCGGACGCGGTCTACCGCCCGACACTATTTCGCTGACATTGCATGGTTCAGCAGGTCAATCACTTGGTGCCTTTCTTCCACGGGGTGTCACTATTCGCCTCTTCGGAGACAGTAATGATTATGTAGGCAAGGGTCTTTCAGGAGGAAAAATTGTGGTTCGTCCTGATGAGAGGGCGGGCTTTGATTCCAGCCAGAACATCATTGCTGGCAACGTGATTGGGTACGGGGCGACGAGCGGAGAGATCTACCTGCGAGGAAAGGTGGGAGAGCGCTTCTGTGTTCGAAACTCCGGAGCTAGCGCGGTAGTTGAAGGCGTCAGTGATCATGCATGCGAGTACATGACCGGCGGCACGGTTGTGGTCCTCGGAAGTACCGGAAGAAACTTTGCCGCTGGCATGTCAGGGGGACGAGCATTCGTTCTTGACCTAGACGAAGCCAAAGTAAATATAGAGATGGTTGACCTACTTCCCGTTCCTGCGGATCAAGCTGAAATTCTCAAAGACCTGATTTTCAAACATTTTGCGGAGACAGGTTCACCACTTGCTCAAGAATTGCTTGATCACTTCGAGATAGGCAGGTTCACCATGGTGATGCCCAGGGATTACGCACGAGTGCTAGCCGCCATGGCTCGGGCAGAGTCTGAAGGACGTTCTGTTGAAGACGCAGTGATGGAGGCATCTCGTGTCTGACCCAAGAGGCTTTATGACAACTGATCGCGAAACGCCAAAGCGTCGACCGGTAGATATCCGTATCAAAGATTGGCGTGAAGTGTATGAAGTCCAGCCCCTGGAGGCTTTGCAGCACCAAGCTGGTCGTTGCATGGACTGTGGAATTCCGTTCTGTCATCAGGGTTGCCCACTCGGAAATTTAATTCCTGAGTGGAACGATTTAATGTGGCGCGGCGATAAAGCCGAAGCCATTGATCGACTTCACGCTACAAATAATTTTCCAGAGTTCACTGGTCGGCTATGTCCTGCGCCCTGTGAAACTGCATGTGTCCTCGCCATCTCGGGTGAATCCGTCACTATTAAACAAATTGAACTACGGACCATAGAAGACGCGTGGGGGAGTGGCGCAGTTGTTCCCCTTCCGCCAGATCGACTTACCGGCAAGACAGTGGCAGTTATTGGCTCAGGTCCAGCTGGTCTCGCGGTTGCACAGCAACTTACCCGCGCTGGTCACACGGTCGCGGTCTTTGAACGGGCTGACAAAGTGGGCGGATTACTGCGCTATGGAATTCCTGAATTCAAAATGGAGAAGAACATTTTGGATCGTCGATTAGCGCAAATGACTGCCGAAGGAACCCGCTTTCGTACCAGCGTCGAAGCGGGAGTTGATATCACGGGCCAGCAATTGCGTTCTAGATATGACGCTGTCGTGCTTGCGGTGGGGGCCACGAGTGCGCGCGATCTTACGATTCCGGGTCGCGAGTACCGCGGAATTTATCAAGCGATGGAATATCTGCCGTGGGGGAATCGACAAGGACTCGGAGAACTTGAAGGCGAACCGGCCATCAATGTAGCTGGCAAGAATGTGGTAATCATTGGTGGGGGCGATACTGGTGCTGATTGTTTGGGAACGGCATTGCGCCAAGGTGCCGCTTCCATCACGCAACTGGAAATCCTGCCGCGGCCCAGCGATGAGCGTCCAAGCGCGCAGCCATGGCCGATGTACCCGATGATCTTTCGAACTTCAAGTGCTCATGAAGAAGGTGGTGAACGCATCTTCGCAGTGAATACTTCCGAGTTTATTGGGGATCAAGGAGTGCTCACTGGATTGAAGATTTCTGAAGTTGAACTTACTGATGGCAAATTTGAAAACCTTCCCGGAACTGATCGGGTACTGCCTGCAGATTTTGTACTGCTTGCGATGGGTTTTGTGGGTCCAGAGAAGTCAGCGCTCGTACCACAATTAGAAGTTGAGTTGGATGAACGTGGAAACATCAGTCGAGCCGAAGATTATTCAACCAATGTCCCCGGAGTGTTTGTGTGTGGTGATGCTGGGCGTGGCCAATCTCTGATTGTGTGGGCAATAGCTGAAGGAAGGGCGGCTGCGGCAGGAGTAGATAGATTCCTTACAGGTCGCACGCTCTTGCCTGTACCAATTTCTCCCAGTGCTCGTCCGCTCACTATCTAAGGAACGCCACCACTTACAAACAGAAGGTTCTTGAACCACTGTGAGAGGATGTGTCGTATGAGTACCCCACATGTCCGCGTCAGGCGCGCCAAGATCGTCTGCACTATCGGCCCGGCGAGTGAAAGTGCCGATCAAGTAGATCGCCTAGTTGCTGCTGGCATGGATG
>WLIL01000165.1 GCA_009702245.1 Actinomycetota bacterium | reverse complement strand
TTGGCTGCATATCCATCAAAGACTTTGGATGTGGCTCGAGGAGGGGTGCGTACCCAAGGTGAAATCCTTTATTTCTCTGAAGCATCTCCTGACCTCGATGCTGTTATTTTTCTTGGTTTGGATAGTGATGGTGTTGCATATTTTGCACAATCCGGAGAGGGCGATTTCACTTCGCTACGAGAAGCAGTGAGCCAATTCCCGGCATTTGAAAGATTGATTGCCGCTCATGCAGTTGCCTTAATGAATTGGCACGAGTCGCATCCGCACTGCCCACGTTGTGGCTCTCCTACTGTCATGAGTTCTGCTGGTAATGCTCGCCTCTGTGAAAAAGATCAGCGTGAGCTCTATCCGCGCACGGATTCTGCAGTCATTGTATTAGTAAAAGATTCCGATGATCGCATTCTCTTAGGAAGACAAGCGAGCTGGCCGGTAGGACGTTACTCAACATTTGCAGGTTTTGTAGAGCCTGGCGAGTCTTTTGAAAGTGCAGTGGAGCGCGAAGTGCGTGAAGAGTGCGGAATTGTTTCAGAGCAAATTAACTACTTGGGTTCACAACCCTGGCCTTTTCCAGCTTCCATAATGGTCGCCTTTGAGGCCATTGCTAAAGATCCTTCGCAAGCATTAGCCGATGGCGTGGAAATAGAAAGAGTCGAATGGTTTTCACGCGCACAGTTTAAAGAGGCAACTGATTCGGGGCGCTTGGTCCTGCCACCATCAATCAGTATTGCCCGTCGCATGATTGAAGGATGGTATGGCGAAGTGTTGACTGGCGGGGAAGCGTGGCGTTAGTGCACTAAGCGCTGATGCCGAGTCTCTTCTTTACTTCGATAAGTGAAGGATTGGTAGCGCTCGTGCCATCGGGGAAGAGGATCGTGGGGACGACTTGATTACCCCCATTGATCTGCTCAACGAGATCAGCAGCGTTCGGGTCATCTTCGATATTCACTTCCACGAATTCGATCCCAGCGCGCTTGAGCTCACCTTTTAAGCGGTGGCAGTAGCCACACCAGGGCGTGGAGTACATGATCATGAGGTCTGATGACATACCTGAAGTATACGGGAGTCCCAGGGTGGTCAGCTTGTCGGGCATCTCTGGAAGGATGGGTAAGTGACCCCAGATGAGATCCTGTCTGCTCTCGATGAGCAGCAACGCGAGGTAGCCCTTGCCCAAGGACCTGTCGTGGTTTACGCGGGTGCGGGTAGCGGCAAGACTCGCGCCATCACACACCGAATTGCTTATCGTGCGTTGGCCGGCACTTTGCGACCAGAGCACACATTGGCACTCACCTTTACTGCTCGGGCGGCGGGTGAGATGCGGTCACGATTGCGCACTCTCGGAGTAGAGGGCGTGCAGGCTCGTACCTTTCATGCTGCGGCGCTGCGCCAACTGACCTACTTCTGGCCCAAGCACACGCGAACAGAATTACCCCGTCTCTCACCAAGTAAGGCTCGCCACCTCAGTGTTGCGCTTCGGCGCAATGGTCTTCGGGATGCACCTGCTGTTCTGCAAGATGTGGCTTCTGAAATTGAATGGGCCAAAGTTAATCAAGTTTCACATGATGATTACATCTTGCGCGCGAAGGACCGTACCGTCCGCAGCGACTTAGGTGCAGATGTTATCCAACAGCTTTACGCAGATTATGATGAAATCAAAACTAATGATGGAGCGATGGATTTCGAAGATGTATTGCTCTTGGCTAAAGCGCTCCTTGAAGAGGCGCCCGCTCTGCTTAACGAACTTCGGGCACAGTATCGATCTTTCGTGGTGGATGAGTATCAAGATATTTCAGCCATCCAGCAGCAACTTCTAGATATTTGGATTGGCGACGGCGATGATATCTGCGCTGTGGGAGATATCAATCAAACGATTTATTCTTTTGCTGGCGCAGATCCTAAGTTCTTCATGGATTTTCCGAAGAAGTATCCGCAAGCGCTCTTACTCAGACTTTCTACCAATTACCGATCAACTCCTGAGATCGTTCATTTGGCAAACCAAATTAATAAGCGATCAGGTTCGGCACTGGAGTTACATGCTGTTCGCCCGAAGGGAAGCGCGGTTCAGTACCAAGAATGCGCAGATGAAGAGGAGGAGGCTAGCGGCGTAGCGGATCGAATAAAGGTGCTCACCGCTTCAGGGGTCGCACTCGATCAAATCGCTGTCTTGTACAGAACTAATGCGCAATCTGCCGCCCTGGAAAGCTCCTTAGCTCGCGCAGGAATCCCGTTCGCAGTTCGTAACGGTGAGGGGTTCTTTCATCACCCGAAAGTGCGCGAGGCTCTTCGTTTACTGCGAGCAGCAAATCGCAGCGCCGGTGAGGGCGAAGTTCCTGATCGGGTTCGTGAAGTGCTCGAAGTCTTGGGATGGCGCCACGAAAATCCACCGGATGCGCTCGGTGCGGGCCGTGATGAGTGGGAGATGCTCAATGCGCTCTATCGGATGAGCGGCAATTTCGATGATTTTGATGCGCTTATTCAAGAATTGGAAGATCGTTCGCAACATTCTCACGCCCCGCTTCGTAACGCGGTGACGTTGGCTTCCCTGCACTCGGTAAAAGGCATGGAGTGGGCTCATGTGTTCCTCGTGGGGGCCAACGAAGGATTGATTCCGATCTCCTTAGCCAAGGAGCCTGCGCAGATTGAAGAAGAACGTCGACTCTTCTATGTGGGAATTACTCGCGCGAAAGAGAGTCTTACGATCTCGTGGGGAAACCGCTCTCGTCAAAGCTCACGCTTTCTTCGAGAGATAGGTATCGGCGGGGAAATAAAGAGTGCTTCAACTGCCTCGCTGGCTCTCTGTAAGTCTTGCGGTAAACCACTCAAGAATGGTGTAGAACGTAAACGAGCCAGATGTAGCGAATGCCCACTCGATGTAAATGAAGAATTATTCGAAGCTCTGCGGGCGTGGCGTTATGACCGGGCGAAGATTGCTGACGTACCTGCGTTTGTCATCTTTACAGATGCCACGTTAGAAGCGATTGCCGCGCTCCGACCCAGAAATAATCAAGAACTCTTAACTATCTCTGGAATCGGAGCGCGCAAACTTGAAGATTATGGCGTCGAAGTGCTTGCCATCGTCGCGCTTAACGGTGCGAGTTAGGCAGCCGCTGGGTTTAATCGTGGACGTCCTGGCATTCGTTTACTCTCCACGACAACGCCTCGATCAAAGATCTCCCCGCCCCATACGCCACACGGTTCTGCGCGCGAAATGGCTCCTGAGAGACACTCCGTTTTGAGGGGGCATGGCCGGCAGATCGCTTTGGCCATTTCTAACTCTGATTGATGATCAGAGAAGTAGATATCCGGATCGGTAGTGTGGCAGGGCAGTGAAAAGTCATAGGTAAAGACTGGCGCCTCCATCGTTTCGTTAGCCCAGCCAGGAACCAACAAAGGGTTCAAAATAACGCTCATCACGACCGCCTCTCCGCTCCGGTAGGAGCACATAAAAAAAGGGCCCCGGATCATTTAGATCCGCGGCCCGAGTTGTTAGTGGAACTTACTCAGTAGGCGGAATCATG
>WLIL01000164.1 GCA_009702245.1 Actinomycetota bacterium | reverse complement strand
GTTGCTGCGCCTTGACGATACGAGAAGCGGAGATAAGTTCCATCGCTTTCGTGATCTTCTTCGTCGCCTTGACGGAACGCATCCGTCGGCGATAAATACGTAACTGGGCACCCATGAATGAGTCCTACTTCTTCGCCGCTGGTACGTGCCTGGTGATTGTCTCTTGTCCCACTTCATCGCTATCGAGCGATTCAGCGGCATGATCAGCCACGGCGCCGGAAGATGCAGCAAACTCCAACTTGAATGCCGTGACAGCAGCATCGAGTTGGGCAACTAGGTCATCGCCAAGATCCTTGGTAGATGCAATCGCATCGAAAATGCCCTTATGTTGGCGTCCGACGTAATCAAGGAATTCTGCCTCGAAACGACGGATGTCAGGAACAGGGACACTGTCGAGCTTGCCAGTGGTACCGGCCCAGATAGAAACGACTTGGCGCTCAACTGAGAACGGTGAGTACTGACCTTGCTTGAGAAGTTCCACCATGCGAGCACCGCGCTCGAGCTGTGCCTTGGACGCAGCGTCGAGGTCAGAACCGAATGCAGCGAATGCTTCTAGTTCACGGAACTGTGCAAGGTCCAGACGCAGACGTCCGGCGATCTTCTTCATGGCTTTGATCTGAGCCGAACCACCCACGCGAGATACCGAGATACCTACGTTGATAGCGGGACGCACACCCGAGTTGAAGAGATCTGTTTCCAAGAAGCACTGTCCGTCGGTAATCGAAATAACGTTGGTAGGAATGAACGCCGAGACGTCATTACCCTTCGTTTCGATAATTGGAAGACCAGTCATGGAACCGGCACCAAGCTCATCTGAAAGCTTTGCGCAACGTTCGAGAAGACGTGAGTGTAAGTAGAAGACGTCGCCAGGGTAAGCCTCGCGACCTGGTGGACGACGAAGCAAGAGCGAGACTGCACGGTAAGCCTCTGCTTGCTTTGAAAGATCATCGAAAATGATGAGAACGGACTCACCCTTGTACATCCAGTGCTGACCAATCGCAGAACCGGTGTAAGGAGCGAGGTACTTGAAACCTGCAGGGTCAGAAGCAGGGGCAGCCACGATGGTGGTGTAATCCATAGCGCCGGCTTCTTCGAGTGCACCACGAACAGCTGCGATCGTGGAACCTTTCTGGCCGATAGCCACGTAAATACACTTGACCTGCTTCTTAGGATCTCCGGTCAACCAGTTTTCGCGTTGGTTGATGATGGTGTCGATCGCAACAGCGGTCTTACCAGTCTGACGATCACCAATGATGAGCTGACGTTGTCCACGGCCAATAGCGGTCATGGCGTCGATGGCCTTGATGCCAGTCTGCATGGGCTCTTTCACTGGTTGGCGTTGCACTACTGAGGGTGCCTGAACTTCAAGTGCACGGCGTGACTCAGCAACGATTTCACCCTTGCCGTCGATCGGACGACCCAGTGGATCGACGACGCGACCCAAGAAGCCATCACCGACTGGCACAGAGAGAACTTCACCGGTGCGGCGCACAGCCATACCTTCGACGATGCCAGAGAAGCCGCCGAGGATAACGACACCGATCTCACGAACGTCAAGGTTAAGAGCGATACCAAGGGTGCCGTCCTCAAACTTCAGCAGCTCGTTCGTCATCGTCGAAGGTAGACCTTCAACGCGCGCGATACCGTCGCCTGCTTCGGTGACCGTGCCGATCTCGTCGCGAGCCGCAGTGCCGGGATCGTATGACTGGACAAACTTCGCCAGTGCATCACGAATGTCCTCGGGTCGGATCGTGAGTTCCGCCATCATGTTCTCCTTCAATAGCCGCCCTCACGCTTTGTAAGGGCAAAGTACTTAACCTGCGAGTCGTCGACTCGCTTCTGCCAAACGACTGACGGTGGTGCCGTCAATCAACTCATCAGCGAAGCGAATGGAGAGACCACCCACCACACTCTTATCTACTTCAACGTTCACACGCATTGGACGGCCAAGTTCAGCCGTAAGGGCCGTACTCAGACGCTCTTGTTGTGCGGACGTCAATTCAATGGCGCTTTTCACATGCGCAATCATGCGGTTACGTCGATCGGCTGCTGCCTGTGCAAATTCATTCAAGCCACCTTCGATATGACGACCACGCGGATGCATCACCAATTGAAGAATGAGTCGAAGCGAAGAGGGCACGACCTTGCCCGAAAGAAGTGAACGAACGAGTTCGCCCTTTTGATCGCTGGTGCCTGCATTGCGCGCAGCGAAGGCCGCCCGCAAATCGGGGTTTGCAGCGACGACTCGACCAAATTGGAAGAGTTCTTCTTCGAGAGCATCGAGAGTACCGTCAGCATTTGCTGCAGCAGCCTCGGCCTCGACGGCCAATTGCTCAGCAGCATTTGAGAGATCACTTGAACGCGACCAACGCGTCTTCACCAATTCTTCGAGGAGCTTGGCCGCGCCGGCACCAATCTGCGCTCCGAAGAGAGATTGTGCGACACCTGCCTTGCCCTGAGCTTCTCGAGATGGATCAGTGAGCGCACGAAGAAGAGACTTCGAGGAATCAAGGGTACGTGTAACGAGGAAGAGGTCAGCCGAAAGGGCAGACGCTTGCTCTCCATTCATGGAGGCCAGCGTGCTTTCCATCAGCGCACGACTCATCGCCAAAGATTGGCGACTTGTTCCCTTCATTACGAGTGCCATGGTTACTTAGAGCCCTCCAAGTCGGCCAAGAAACGATCAACCACGCGAGATTGACGAACTTGATCGTCAAGAGCCTCGCCCACAATCTTGGATGCAAGGTTGGTAGCAATAGTGCCGACCTCTTGCATCAAAGAAGTGACTGCTTGTTGACGCTCGGCCTCGATTGAGGCGCGCGCAGCAGCAGTGATTCGGTTCGCTTCTTCTTGCGCCTTGGTGCGCATCTCTTCAATGATCGCAGCTCCCTGTGCGCGTGCTTCCTCGCGAAGCTTTTGGGCTTCACCGCGTGCATCGGAGAGTTGATCTTGATAAGACTTGAGTGCAGCTGCCGCCTCTTGCTGGGCTTGCTCGGCACGCTCCATGCCACCTTGAATGGCATCGGTGCGATCGGCAAACGCCTTCTCGAAGCGCGGTACTACCTTGCTCTTCATCACTATGAAGAGCAGCGAGAACGCGATTAAACCAACGATGACTTCAGTCAACGTAGGAATGATCGGTAGACCGGCCTCCTCAGAAGCTAGCAACAAAATCTGCGTACTCATCTGCAACCTCGTTCTCTAAGTCGTAGTCTCTGAAAATCTCTGCGATTGATCTTTACTTGAGGACGAACGCGAGTACGAGACCCAAGAGCGCGAGCGCTTCGGCAAGTGCGAAACCGAGGAACGCGAGCGGTTGGAGAATGCCGCGTGCCTCAGGCTGGCGGGCGACGCCATTGATGTAAGCAGCGAAGACGAGACCAGTTGCAATACCGGGTCCAATCGTCGAAAGGCCGAAGCCTACGATAGCCATTGTGCCTGTCATGTCATTTCCCTTTCAGGTAATTGATCAGAAGGGCATCTGATCAAATCTAGTTGTTAGTGCTCGTCGGCAATTGCTCCGGCGATGTACAGCGCAGTCAG
>WLIL01000163.1 GCA_009702245.1 Actinomycetota bacterium | reverse complement strand
GCCTTCTTAGAGATACGTAGTTTTCCCGAGATGGCGAGCGGGATGGTCACAAGCAGAACGCCTGCGAGTCGAGGTGGGAGTGAGAGCCAGGCGATTGGGATAGTTCCGCTCAGGCCCCCCGTGGCGAAGAGGGTGGCGGCAAGGCAGAGAGACGTGAGCGTGCTGAAGAGCACTGCTTGTGCAGGCTTCTCGTGCGCAATTGGTGCGGGATCGGGCGCGATGGCTGCGATCAAAACTCCAACGATAATTACTATGAGAGAAAAAATTACAGCGGCCTTCAACCTTTCACCAGCAAGGGCTGACATAAAGGCAGCTAATGCGCCCTCGGTAGAGACTATGGGTGCAACGAGACCCACTTTGCCGACCTGAAGTGCGCGAAAGCAAAAGAAAAGTCCACCAATATTTCCAATGCCAGCGAAGGCCATGATGAGGAGGTTCCTCGCGGAGATTTCCGGCCATCCTGAAGCAATAAGAAATGGAATGGTGATAATCGTTCCAATGAGCATAATCCAGCCAATGACGGAGTTATTCCCGATCATGCGAATAGAGCGCGAAGCCATCAATGTGCTGCAGGCAAACATCACTGCGCTACCGAGACCAAAGAGGAGTGCCATAGGTATTTGAGCATAGTCGGGTTGCGCCCCCTTTTGGCTTTTTGGGGCATAATTGAGGTGTGGAGAAGAAAAAAAGGGCCCTAGTTTTTGTAAGCCTCATAAGTTTTCTACTTGGTTTTTTTGTAGTTCCGGCCAGTACGGCGGCAACACTCAAACCTTGCACGGCCTCGCAGAAGGCGCAGGTTGCTAACTATTCCCGGCAGTATTACTCGCTCGCTGATCTCCGCAAGCTCTCTGAGACCAAACTTTCTCAGGCGAAACTTAAGTACGAAAGTGCAAGCGCCACTGGGAACGCTTCGTCGGCTGCACTCGCAAAATTAGATATGCAAAGCGCACAAGGAAGTATTGATTCTTACAACCGTCAGATGACCGCGGTGCGGGTCAAGCAAGATGCCATCACCAAAAAATGTAAGTACGATTCGAATGCTGCGTCGACTGGAAAGAAGAGCGCCTGCACGTCCTCGATTAAGTACACTCTTTCCTCACTTGCGTCTCAATATCAATATCAACAAGATTTGCGTAAAATTAATATTGAAGGCATGTATGCTGCGCGAATTAAAGCGAGCAACGCCATTTCTTGGGGAAAATTGTCCGATGCAGCGAAATACAATATTGATATTTCAAATTATCTCAGGGATCTGCAGGGCGTAAATTTACAGGCGAGCTTAATTAAAGAAGAATTCGTTAATTACAATTCTTCTTGTACTGGTTCCGGTGTGACCCTTCCGCCAGAATATGTAGCGCCACCTGATCCCTCAGAGCAAAGCGATACACCGGCAACTCCGGCAAAAGATGCTTGCACTTCAGCAACTTGCATGCCTTCGGCGTGGAGCAACGCACAATCCATGAGTGGCTCAAATGGCATGCCATTCCATGAAACGGCGGATTACTCCAGTGGAATGACGACTACGTGCATTAACCGCGGAAGTGGCAGTATTGGTGTCAGTAACGCTCGTATTGTCATGGCGTTCACCGCTTCGACTTCTTGGAAGAAAGATTACTTATCTACGCCTGCAGAAAATGATTTCTTCAAGAAAGATTCAGAAATCGGTGGGGCCTCGGCGGAGATGAAGTATTTCGATGTGCCAGCCAAGGTAGTGCGATACGACACTACCCCACTTACTACTGACTATAAGAAGATTCAGTACATCCCAGCGGCTACTCTCACAACTCATCTTTGTGATGCAAAGGTACCCTTCACTTTCGATGTCGATAAAAAGATTTCACCAAATATCGCTGGTGTAGGTTTCTTCTATCTCTCAACGATTAGCGATGGACGTACGCTCATGGTCTTCATGAGTGGTTATGACGTACAACATTTCAAGACCCCCCAATTCACCGCAAAGTTTTCTAACGACGAAGAGCAGATCACTTACACAGGAAAAGCGATGGGCATTTCGGCCATGACTGGTGGCACTGATTACATCAAGCCTAATGCAAGATCCTTTGGATCACTCTGCTTCCGCATCGATGGAAACGAAAAGACCTTTCCTTGCAGCGTACTCTTTAACAATTCAAATGATTTTTCTGGAACGCTCAGTACAAGCACCCTCAGTTCTGGCTCCCACACTCTTGAGATGTACGTGCCTACGGCGCCTGACAAAGAAATCTCCACAGCTAAGTACACCTTTACACTCACTCGTAAGTCGATTTCAGAGTCTGATGCTGCAGCGCGACTGAAGGTCGATCAGGCGATAGCCACCTGCAGCCCTAATTTCTTGGGCGCGCTGCCGCTCACTGTTTCAACGTACTCGCCCTATCCGGGGAAGCAATTTACTATGACTTTGACTTCAACAAGTTGGGGCAAGTTTGATGAGACACAGATTTCCAGATTGAAACCGGGAGAATTGGCAACCTTAGATCTCAAGTACCTATACATCCCGCTCACTGCGAGTTGGGTGAATCCTGGTCCCGTTACGGATATCAATGCCAACACTCTCGTAGTGACCGTCGCAGGTGGCGGGGAACGTGCGGGGGAGTATCAATCGCTCAATTCACGCGCAGACAGCATTTGGCGATCACCGTGGCCGGTAGGGGAAGTGCGCACGATGAATTTCTCCATCACTCTGGCATCCTGCGGAAAACCTTCTACCTACGTCTTCTTCCACCCCCAGGGGTAGCACTCCTATGCTGAGGATTGCAACGCCGGAATATGGAGCGGGAGGGCTTTGACCTTGAACGAACACGTGGAAATCGAACGTGCCATTAGGAGTATCTTCGAAAATTTCCAATCAGGTAACGTTCACGGCCTTGAAAGTATGCTCGCTGACGATTGCACTGTATGGGACGTCTTCACTCCAGACTTCATTGTAGGCAAAGAAGCCAGACGTGAATTTCACGAGAAAGATAAGGCACAGTCCAAGGCGCGTGGACCTTTGACCTGGGATTCGCGTTTTGTCAGAGTTGATGTGTGGGGTGATTTGGCGCTCGCGTGTTATTACCTCGATTTTGAATATCAAGAACCGGGTGCGATGACAGGTTCGGTTCGTATTACGGATGTATTGCGGCGAGAAGCGGGTAAGTGGACAGTAATCCACCATCATGAAGGCTTGATACCTATTCCCCATGACGCCCATTCCTGAGTGATGGCTTCTTGATGAAATTTTTGAAGAGCGCCCACTTAGCCCCCACTCTTGTAGTGACGCTCGTTGGATTTCTACTTAGCATGGCTCTTTTCACTTTTTTACAATCACTAGCAATTGCTGCCGCAGTGTTTTGTGGGCAACTGACCATAGGTTGGAGTAACGATCTTGTGGACGCTGAAAGCGATCGCGCGCAGAATCGTTTAGAAAAACCGATAGTAAATGGGTCTATTAAGCAGGTGGATTTGCAACGAGCGATTTTTGTAGCGCTTCCACTTTGTTTACTGCTCTCTATCTTTGGTCCACTACATCCTGCTGGCGGCTTTACTCATCTTCTTGGCGTCGGATGTGGAGTTGCTTACAACTTCTATTTCAAGAGTCGCATC
>WLIL01000162.1 GCA_009702245.1 Actinomycetota bacterium | reverse complement strand
ATGGAAGGAGCCAGGAAATGAGTCGTCTACGAATAGGTATTGACGTAGGTGGAACTAACACCGACGCAGTTGTGGTCGATGAAGATGGCAATGTGCTTGCAAGCACGAAGGCTGCGACCACACCTGATCCGTCCGATGGTATTGCTGCCGCATTGAAGGCTGTGATCGAAGGAATCGACAAGAGCCACATCAAGCAGGCGATGCTTGGTACCACACATCCAGCTAACGCGATTATTCAACGCAAGGACCTCCAACAGGTGGGTGTATTGCGTCTGGCAGCACCGTCATCGCTTGCGATTCGTCCAGGTGCTGCTTGGCCCAAGGATCTGCACGCCACTGTTATCGGACCGTCTGCCATCATCAAAGGTGGATATGAGTACGACGGCAGCGAGATTTCGCCTCTCGATGAACAAGCAGTTCGTGATTTTGCGCAGAAGTGCAAGGGCGTAGTCAACGCGATCGCCGTAAGTTGCGCATTTGCCCCGGCAAATTATGAGCAAGAACTTCGAGCTGGGGCGATTATCGCTGAAGAGCTCGGTGAAGATTACGCAGTCTCGCTCTCTCATCAAGTAGGCGCGATTGGCCTGCTTGAGCGTGAAAACGCCACTATCTTGAATGCCTCACTCTTCGGTGTGGCCAAGCGCGTGGTCGACGGTTTCCAGGGCGCCCTGCTGAGCCATGGTCTCAAAGTGGATTCTTACCTCACACAGAACGATGGCACTTTGATGACGGCTGAAGAGGCTATTCGTCTGCCTATTCTTACTGTGGGTTCTGGTCCTACTAACTCAATGCGTGGCGCATGTGCACTTGCCAAACTCTCTGATGCATTGGTTATCGACGTAGGTGGTACTTCGGCTGACGTCGGAATCTTGATCGATGGCTTCCCCCGTGAGTCATCTGCCGCGGTAGAAGTCGGCGGTGTGCGTACAAACTTCCGTATGCCTGACTTGATTTCAATTGGTCTTGGCGGCGGCACCATCGTTCGTGAAGAAGATGGTGGAGTGCGTGTTGGTCCAGACTCTGTGGGGTATCGAGTAGTGACTGAAGCGCTCATTACAGGTGGATCTACCCTTACGCTCTCTGATATCTCTACCAAGGGTGGTCGACTCACTGGTTTTGGTGACTCATCCAAAGTTGCTGGCGTAAAGGATGCCACGGTTGCTGGTGCACTTGCTTGGGTTGATGAGCAAATACAAATTCTCTGTGATCGCATGAAGGCCAGCCGCACTTCCCTTCCACTCATTGCAGTGGGCGGAGGTTCGCACTTAGTACCTGATGACATCCCAGGCGTAGCCGGTGTTATTCGCCCCGCCCATCACTCAGTAGCAAATGCTTTTGGCGCTGCTATTGCGGAGGCTTCGGGAGCTGTCGATCGCGTATATCGCTATGAAGCTGAAGGCCGTGATGCTTGTCTTGATGACGCCAAGCGTTTGGCAACAGAGGCCGCCATTCGCGCCGGTGCTGATGCCGATCAGGTTCGAATCACTTCTGTAGTGGAAGTTCCGATGAGCTACTTACCTGGTCAAGGATGTCGCGTTCAAGTTAAAGCTGCCGGTCCGCTCGCTACCCATTAATACCCATTAAAACCCGCGAACACCGGGAGAGTCAGGGGAGAAGATGTCGGAACATCTCGCAGCTGGAGAGATTTACCGACGCTACAACGAGGCGGAGAATCGAAAAGATTCTGAGGGCACCGGCCGCTACGTTGCTCATGATCTCTATGTCGAGATTAATGGTGTAGCTGAAGTAGCTTCTGCTGAGGCAGATGCGATTGCTATGAATGAGCTTTACTCCTGTTATCCAGATTACCGTCGGGAAATTCTGGAGATGATTGAAGCGGGTGACCGAGTTACTGTGATGTGGAGTATGCGGGGTACCCCCGCTCCTGCTGTATCAAGTGAA
Source organism: Actinomycetota bacterium (assembly GCA_009702245.1). GTDB lineage: Bacteria > Actinomycetota > Actinomycetes > Nanopelagicales > Nanopelagicaceae. The sequence continues at coordinate 1,691 of WLIL01000162.1, read as the reverse complement.
CTTGGTGAACTTGATGTCCGTGGCGTTTCGGTAGTGACTGCTAACGGGAAAGTAATGACGCGTGCATCGCTCTTTATGGAAAGTGGCGCATTGGATGCGGTACTCAAGAGGGCGCAGCAGGGATAACATCGAGGTATCCCGCTCGAAAGCTCAGTTAAGGAGGATGTGATGGCCCAAAAAGTGATACCGATGGCCGATTGCCACAATGACCTTTTGCTCGGCGTGCTCCATCAACAGGAGCGCGGCATCGCCGATCCTTTTGGTGATTTCTGGTTGCCGCAGTTGAAAGCCGGCGGAGTCGCTCTGCAGGTGCTTCCCGTTTACGTGGAAGAACAATTCATTGGTGAGGGTGCGCTGCGCCGAACACTTCTGCTCCTTGAATGTGCGTGGAAAATCGAAGAGAAATATAGATCCGAGGTAGCGATTTGTCTTAACCGTGGTGATATCGCCAAGGCAATCTCTGAAAAGAAGATTGCGCTCATCCTTGCCCTGGAAGGCTCAGAAGGAATGGGTAGCAGTCTCGAAGTTATCGACGTCTTCTATCGCATGGGCGTGCGCATGATGTCGCTCTCCTGGAATCGGCGCACCATGATGGCCGACGGAGTGGGCGAACGCGATACCGGTGGCAAACTCACGGCTTTGGGCGTGCAAGCCGTTGCCGAGTTAGAACGACTCGGGATTGTGCTCGATATCAGCCATCTTTCAGAGAACGGCTTTTGGCACGTGAATGAAGTTGCCAAGAAGCCCTTCATCGCCAGTCACTCTTCATGTTTTGAACTTCGAGATCATCCGCGAAACCTCCGTGATGCACAACTAAAGGCGGTCGCCGCATCGGGCGGTTTTGTAGCACTCAATGGTTTCGGCGAATTTCTCTCGAAAGAGCCCACGGTGGAGAGCTATGTGGATCATGCCGAATATGCGGTCAACATGATCGGCTCTCAGAGCGTGGCGCTGGGGCTTGATTTCATGAAAGATCTCATGGGGCAGTGCGATCCCATCTTGGGTGGTGCTCTCACCCCTCTAGATAGCTGGCCTTTCGTCGCTGGACTCGATCGTCCAAGTGATCTCGCACACCTGGGCCCCGCGCTTTCTGCACGCCTGGGAGAAGAAGCGGCGCACGACGTCGCCTGGAAAACTATGGTGACGAAGTTAGACTCCTACCTTCCGGCTAAATAGCCTTGGTAGAAAGGGGGAGCGGTGGACTCCGTTGTCGACCCAGCCACTACCTCGCTTCGGCAATTGCTAGCTACCGATCTCTTTGTCGATGCCGTCCTAGTAAGTGGTGCTGAAGGCATCGATCGCGTCATTGAAGACGTTAATGTTTTTAATTCATTCCATGTAGAAGATGAAATCGCCACTATGGAAAATCGCCTCCTCATTTTTGATGCAACTTCATTAAGTACCGATACCTATCAAGTAGATATCGCGCTCAGGGCTGCGGCAGATGGAAAGGCCAGTGGGATTGTGCTGGTTTCACCTGCTATGAGAATTGGGCTCCCAGCAACTCGGCTTTCAGATAAATTGCAGATTCCTTTGATCACTATTTCGCAGGTCGAATCATTGAGGCTGGCCGACGATATTCGGCGAATAGTTCGCTTACCATTCCTGGCTCGAAGCGATGCAATTCTCCAGGCGCTTACGCAACTCCGTAAAATTCCGCGCGGTGGCTCGATTGAGGATGCGCTTCGCGT
>WLIL01000161.1 GCA_009702245.1 Actinomycetota bacterium | reverse complement strand
GTGTGGCCAAGGTCCGCGTCTATGAGCTCGCTAAAGAGCTAGGGATGGACAGCAAGACTGTCCTCGCTAAATTGCAAGAACTCGGCGAATTCGTCCGATCAGCATCATCAACTGTTGAGCCTCCCGTTGTGCGCAAGATGCGCGACATTTATCCCGCTGTCCCTCAGAGCGAGGAGAGTGGAGAGGCCAAGCCCCCCGTCAAGAAAGCCGCAGCCAAGAAAGCCGCAGCCAAGAAGGCGACCCCCGATATTCACGAACTCGGTCTTGGCGATGAAGCAGTCGCCGCGCTAGAGGCTGCACTCGAAGCTTCCAATCGCGCCAAAGGCAAGATCGATGGAGAAACTCCGCTACGAGCAGTTGAGACAAGCAACGAGGATGGACTTTCTGCATCTTCTGTTGAGGCAGGTACGGTAAGCCCCCCAGCGCCACGTGCGCCGGCGCCCCGCCCGGCCAATAATCCATTCCTTTCGCCAGATGCCCCCCGTCCTGCTGGAGCAGGTGCTGGTGGCCCGCGCCCGGCAGCTCCGCGCCCGGGAAATAATCCCTATAGCTCTCCCGGCGGCCCACGTCCGGCGCCTGGCGCTGGCGGTCCTCGTCCGGCAGCAAGACCCGGTGGACCTGGTAGTTCTGGTGGCCCCGGAAGCCGTGGCCCCGGTGGTCCCGGTGGCCCCGGCGGAGTACGTCCTGGATTTGCCGCACGTCCGCGCCCTGATGGCGTGCGTCCCGGCGGTCCTGCTGGTTCAGGTGGCCCTGGTGGATCAGGTGGCCCACGTCCCTTCACGCCAGGCGGAGGTGCAAGGCCCGGTTTTGCCGGTGGCGGCGCACCCGCTGCAGGCGGAGCACCCGGCGGCGCACCCGGCAGAGGTCCCGGTGGCCCCGGCGGTAGAGGTACCGGTCGCGGCGGCACCGCAGGTGCTTTCGGTAAGCAAGGTGGCAAGTCGAGCAAAGCGCGTAAGAGTAAGAAGGTACGTCGCGAAGAGTTCGACAACATGCTTGCGCCAGAACTCGGTGGAGTCATTATCCCTCGTGGTGATGGATCTACCGCGATTCGAATGGCACGCGGAGCTTCGCTGACTGACTTTGCTGATCGCATCAATGCTAATCCGGCGATGCTCGTGACCGCGCTCTTCCACTTGGGAGAAATGGTCAACGCCACTCAATCAGTGGATGAAGACACCTTCATGTTGCTAGGTGCAGAACTGGGCTACACCATTCAAATCGTCTCTCCCGAAGATGAGGATAAAGAACTTCTCGAAGAGTTCGATATCGACCTCGAGGCGGAGATCGCTGGAATCGAAGATTCTCAATTGGTGGCACGTCCGCCAGTTGTCACTGTCATGGGTCACGTTGATCACGGTAAGACTCGCATGCTCGATGCGATTCGTCAGACCGAGGTGGTCCGTAGCGAGGCGGGTGGAATCACTCAGCACATCGGTGCATATCAAGTTCACCGTATGCATGAAGGCGTCAGTCGTGCCATCACGTTCATTGATACTCCGGGTCACGAAGCGTTTACCGCTATGCGTGCTCGTGGTGCCAAGGTCACCGATATTGCGATCCTCGTGGTTGCTGCAGATGATGGTGTGATGCCACAAACCATTGAAGCGCTTAACCACGCTCAAGCCGCAGATGTGCCTATTGTGGTTGCAGTCAACAAGGTCGATAAGGAAGGCGCCAATCCGGCGAAAATTCGTCAGCAACTCACGGAGTACAACTTGGTTGCTGAAGAGTACGGCGGGACCACAATTTTCGTTGATGTGTCAGCGAAGACTGGTCAAGGCATCGAAGACCTTCTCGAATCGGTACTGCTCACCGCAGATGCGGCGCTCGACCTTCGTGCGCTCGCAGATACTGAAGCTCGTGGTGTGGCAATTGAAGCTCACCTCGATAAGGGTCGCGGTCCAGTGACCACCATGTTGATCCAACGTGGAACTTTGCGCATCGGTGATTCAATCGTGGCGGGTGGATCGTTTGGTCGCGTGCGTGCGATGCTCAACGATGCCGGCGAACCTGTTGAAAGCGCGGGTCCTTCTGATCCAGTGCAAGTTCTCGGATTTACTTCGGTGCCTCATGCCGGTGACAAGTTCCTTGTTGCTGAAGATGATCGCACGTCACGCCAAATTGCCGAGAAGCGCCAAGCGGCAGAACGTAACGCTGCCTTGGCTAAGTCTCGCAAGAAGGTCTCACTTGAAGACTTCCTCGAGCAATCAAAGACCGAGACGCTCAACCTCATCATCAAGGGTGACGTCAGTGGTTCTGTTGAAGCTCTTGAAGATTCCTTACTTAAGGTTGAGATGGGTGCAGGCGTTGATCTGCGAGTTATCCACCGTGGCGTTGGTGCAATCACTAAGAACGACATCACTTTGGCTTCTGCCTCGTCGGCGGTTGTTATCGGATTTAACGTTCGCCCAGATGGCCAAACAGCACAGCTTGCCGAACGCGAAGGCGTCGACGTGCGGTACTACTCGGTCATCTACCAAGCAATTGAAGAGGTTGAGAAGGCCCTTAAGGGAATGCTCAAGCCAGAGTACGAAGAAGTTGTCGTCGGTAGCGCCGAAGTCCGCGAAGTCTTCCGTTCCAGCAAGTTCGGAAATATTGCCGGATGTATTGTGCGTGATGGTCTCATTCGCCGCAACAATAAGGCGCGGGTCTTGCGCGATGGAGTTGTGGTGGGGGAGAGCCTCGGAATCGAATCACTTCGTCGTTTCAAGGACGATGCCACCGAAGTTCGCGATGGTTTCGAGTGCGGTATCGGACTCGGCACCTTCAACAACATTCAAACGGGCGACATTATCGAAACGTTCGAGATGCGCGAGAAGGCGCGTGCATAGTAATGGCTGCATCTCAACGGTCTCGCAAAGTAGCTGACCGCATCAAAGTAGTAGTTGCAGAACTGCTCGAGGGCAAGATTAAGGATCCTCGTCTGGGTTTTGTAACTATTACTGATGTGCGCATTACTGGCGACTTGCAACATGCATCAATCTTCTACACAGTTCTAGGTGATGAAGACGCTCGGGAGTCCACGGCAGCAGCTTTGGAAAGCGCCAAGGGCGTGATCCGTTCAACGGTGGGCCGCGAGATTGGTGTGCGGGTGACCCCGACTGTTGAATTCTTCTCAGATGCCATTCCAGAAACGGCAGCTCATATGGAGAAGCTTCTTGCCGAAACGGCCGCCCAGGATGCAGCAATTGCCGCTGCTGCCGCGGGCGCCAAGTTTGCCGGGGAAGAAAATCCCTATAAGCCGGCACGGGAGCAACGCAACGACTTTGACGCCGGATAACGCGTGGCACAGAGTCCAGTAGCTCCAGTTGTTCCGGGGATTGTCCTGGTAGATAAAGAGGGCGGTTGGACGAGCCACGATTTGGTGGCCAAAGCTCGAGGTATTTTCAATACTCGACGCGTGGGCCATGCGGGCACATTGGATCCCATGGCTACCGGCTTAGTCATACTGGGCGTCGGTGGAGCTACTCGACTGCTGGGTTATGTCTCTGATGCGGGAAAGAGTTATCAGGGAACTATTTTGTTGGGAGCAATGACCAATACTGATGATGCCGACGGCGAAGTAATCGCACGGGCCAGTACTGAAGATATTGCCAAGGTGGACGAT
>WLIL01000160.1 GCA_009702245.1 Actinomycetota bacterium | reverse complement strand
CGTGCTCGATCGCGCCACCTGGGAGCTCCCACCGATCTTTGCCACCCTCTCCCAGATCGCCGGTCTCCCACAGGCCGAGATGGAGAAGACCTGGAACGTGGGCGTCGGCATGGTTGCCGCAGTTGATGCCGCGAGCCTCACAGAATCACTTGAAGTACTCAACGGGCTGGGAATCACATCATGGGCTGCCGGCACTGTTCGCCGCAGTCGCGAAGCTCGCGCGTCACTAGTCAACAATTACCGCACGCACTAGATCATCGTCACGGCTTACTGACTCCCACTTCACTCAGATGGTCGAAGATATACTTCGACAAATGAAGACATACGCCAAGCGCCGAGATATTCAGGCGCTTCGCGGAGTCTCGGTCTTGTTGGTCATTTTCTACCATTACAGCATCGGAGGTTTTAAGGGAGGCTTCCTCGGAGTAGATATATTTTTCGTCATCTCTGGATTCGTCATCACCCAGAAGATTGCAACAGGTAGTGGATCTGTAAGAGCGCAACTTCTCTCTTTCTATCAAAGTCGGGCCAGACGAATACTCCCTGTAAGTCTCTTATCGTTACTTGGAATTGCAATCGCGAGTTCATTTCTGCTCTCGCCGCTTAATCTCCATCAATATATGGTGGAAGGAATCGGTGTACTCCTCACTATTCCCAATCTGATATTCCTTAATCAGAATACGGATTACCTCAGCCAATCACTCGATCCTTCGCCATTCCTGCACTTTTGGTCCCTCGGCATAGAAGAGCAGTTCTATCTAGTGTGGCCACTGCTCTTTCTACTTTTTCTACGTAATAGAAAAAAGGCTGTCTATGTATTAACAGGCTTATCCCTCGTGTTTGCCTTACTTACTACCTATAACTTCTCCGAGGTGTACTCCTTTTATCTGCCTACATCACGCGCGTGGGAACTTTTAATTGGCGCTAGTTTGGCCGTTTCCAAGAAGACGATAGAGGGCGCTAAAAAGAATCTGGTCGCCTGCATAGGTTGGGGCGGAGTTGTTCTCAGTGTCATTCTTATTGGAAGCGACCAGCCCACTCCTGGGGTGAGCACGATCCTTCCGGTGCTTTCTGCCGGACTTATCATCCTGGCAGATGCCAAACTCTCTACAAATAGATTCTTGGAGTGGCTCGGTGACCTCTCCTTTCCGCTCTACCTGGTGCATTGGCCGCTCATTGTCATTTTGAATTTCCGTAGCCCTGAGCCGTCAGTGGTCTCTCGCCTACTGCTCATTGCCCTCGCTCTGGGACTCTCACTCTTTCTACATAAATTTGTTGAATTAAAGTTTAGAAGTGTCCGTGGATTTAAAAAACGTTGGATTGGTATCTATTTTGCTCTCGGCGCCGTGGCCATCTCCATACTCGCAGTGAGCAGTTACTCCTTTAACAACAGTACAAGTGCCATAAAATTCGATTTAACAAGCCCAGCAATCTATGACAACGGTTGCCATCTACCATTCAAGGAATCTGAGCCAAAATCATCGTGTATTTTTGGCGACCAGACCAGCGACTCAAAGATTATGCTCATCGGAGATTCGCATGGAGCACAGTGGTTTCCTGCGTTAGAGGAGTTCGCTACTCAGACGAAAAGAAAATTAGTTACCTTCACCAAGAGTGGGTGTCCGGCAACCGACCTGCCATTGATGCGTGGCGGGATCACCGACAGTGAATGTGTGAAGTGGCAGCGCGCATTGCCGAAGAAGCTCGCATCTGAAAAACCCGAGTACGTCATTATCGCCAATGCCACTCAAATCACAGCGAAAGTAGCTACGCCCACCAATTCATATGTGAATACATGGAGCGCTGGTTTTTCGAGTTTCCTTGAAAAGCTGAAAGCGCAGGACTTGAAAGTCATTGTGATCGGAGATACGCCATACCCAGGGAAGAATTCTCCCAGTTGCTTGAGCGTTCACTTAAAGGATCCCACTCTTTGCGACGTCACGCGCACTCGTACGCCATCGAGCACCGTCACCAAAGAGATCTCACTGAAGTACGGAGCCGCATTCATCGATCCTTTGGATTGGATATGCGATGGCGCAACCTGTCCTGCAGTACGAGGTGGGATCAACGTGTACCGAGATAACTCCCACTTATCAGTGGCTTTCACACGCACGTTAGTACCTGCGTTAACAGATGCTCTTAATAAAGTTACTTAGCCTTTTTCACGTGAAGAACAATCAATGCCTTATTCGCTAAACGAAAGACGTCTTTGAGGCGTGGCTTCCGCTTGAGCGAAGTGCGTACCATTTTGAAGAATTGTCCGACGGACGGGCGCGGCGCGGGTCGACCGAAATCAAATTGGCCCACGTCATCCCAGCGCAAGCCCCAGCCACTCTGGATATTGGCTTGTAGGTTACCTCCGGCGCTTCGTGCGCGGCTTAAAGCGGGAGTGAAAACTATAAAAGTTCTTTGGTCTAGTGGATCGACTACACCTTCAAGACCATTCCCTGTGCCGATGATGTGAGTACGCATTCCCAAGAAAAGAATGGCTTCATCGGGGTTTCCCTCAGTGAAAATAAGAAAGGGCGTAGACCGTACGGTCACCTTGGACAAAATGTCGTTCACCGAAAGATGGGTGGCGCTATCCAGATCTTCGAAAGTAAACCGAGCATCCCCGAAGGCGAACCGATAGATCGCACGTAATTGTTCATGCTCGTCTTCACTGACGCTGTACCTTCCAGCGAGTATTTCCCAAGGTCCCCACAAGCGGTATCTGGCTTGCATCTCCTCGTTGGCTTCAAAGACGTTCACTATTTTGAGAAAGGACTCAGCAGTCATTAACCGGCAATCAAGGATTACTTCAAAATCAGGAATCTTCCAGGCAAATGCGAAACCTTTTCGTAGCCGCCCAACTCCGGGCATGTAGTTAGCAAAAATCGGAAGATTATGTGCGATGACGAGTTCGCGATTGGTTTCGATTCTAGTAAGTCCCAAGTGCCAAGAATTCGCATCTCGCTCGGGTACGTAACGCAAACCCTGCAGGAGTGTGCGCCACCCCAACTCAGTGTCATTACCCAGTTTGAACTCGGGGTTATATCCGCCGATAGAAATCCAACTCTTACGTGTCATAGAAAACGTGGCACCAACAAGGGTGCGAAAGCTACCTAAATTTGCGTTGCGCAGGTCATCGGTATCGGCCACCAGCGCTTCCCACTGTTCCTTCACTTCACTCACGGGATGAAGCGCTTCATAGCCACCATCCTTGAGGCGAGCATAAAGATCTTGAGGCGAGTAACCCCACTCCTTTACGAATTTCTTCCAACCAAGTACTAAGTAATCATCGGCGCCATGGTGCCACTTCATATGTTGGGCTAAGTGGTGTGGCTCCAAAACCATGTCAGCATCAAGGAACCAGAACACATCCTCTGTGAGCGAGGAAGTTCCAAAGTTGGTGGCTTCGGCCTTTCCCCACTTGTTCGCTAAATTTTCGAATTTAATGATGGTGGTGTGAGTCGGGGATATTTCCGGAATCTCTATGGGTGGAACCGAACCATCATCTATCACGTATACGGCAACCAGATGTTCAGGGTAGGTCTGTGCTGCCAATGAGGCGAGAGTGAGGTTGAGTTTGTCGTGCCCATTTCGGCAGGAAATTATTACTGCCACACTCTT
>WLIL01000016.1 GCA_009702245.1 Actinomycetota bacterium | reverse complement strand
GTTCTATAGCTTTCGGACCAGCTAAAACCATCTGCCTTAGGTTCTTCACGAGATCTGCGCGGGAGACGCTGGGCCACATGCAATCAAGTTCTCGCTGTTGAAGGACGAATTCAAGAGTGCTGGCCATAGGTGCGCCGTCGAGCCCCGTGATAACGGGGAAGTGCATCCCTACAAGACGAGGCATGCCCTTGATGGCGAATTCACCACCATTTTTGCTTCCCGCTTCGCTTCCACCGATTGCATAGAATCCACTTCGACAAGTAGGCGAGGTGTTGGGCTCAGCGGAGAAGCCCCATGCAGTCGTTACTGCCGTCGCGGCGATACTCCCGCCATTAAGGCCACCACCTGCGTAGAAATCGCTTCTGAAAGCACCTTTGGCGGGCCGCGCCGTGATTGAGACAGTGGCACCGGATTTTGTTGAAGTTCCCGTAGCGTCAATATCGTTTCCTGCAATTTGGTATGCCTTAGCACTCCACTTCGAGAGACGGAGATTGAGTTTGATGCGGACTTGGTCCCCTAGAGGAGCGGGGTAGCTGCCGCAGAATCCCGCTGAGCTTCCACTACAAGTTGTCTGCAAACTTGGCATAGCTTTATCTGTTTTTGCTGTCACCGGGAGAATCTCCGCGGAGAGACTTGGGGGATTACTCGAGAGGGGTTGTCCCGTGCCGAAAGAAGTCCATGGGTCTGCGGCGAAGAAGACACGAAGTTCCACTACGCCGGCGCCATCGGAATTTACTAATCCAGGAATACGAAGATGTGGCTGAGGTGAAGGAATCTGTACTGAAGTAAGCCGACTTCCATCACCGATGATGGTGTACCCCAACGTCGGAGTGCTCACGAGCGTTGCTTTCTGCTCCGCACTTGCGTCGTTCACCGAATAAACAGAATCGATGCAATTAGTTTGTGAAGCTGTCTTACACATGTCGAGGATGACGGGCAGCGAGAGCGTTCGAGCTTGCGCGGAGTTGAATCCAACAAGAGCACTGGCAAGAAGCGCGAAGACGACAACAAAGGAACGAGTTCTCACTTCTTCACCGCCTTTGAGGGTGCCTTCTTTGTGGGGACGACTTTCTTTGCTGGGGCCTTGGCCACTGGTTTCGCCTGAGTTTTCACGGGTGCCTTTGTGACCGGCTTACTTGCGGTGGTCGATGTAGGTGGTTTCGCAGCCGGAGCGGTAGCGGCGGGGGAGTTGAGTTTCAACTTCAGCTTTGGTGCGCTGTAGTGAAAACCACCACCCGAGACTGTGAGGATGTTGTTCTTTAAACTAGTAGAGAGTGTGGCGGTCTGCTTTTCGTTGCTATCACCATCAGTAATAGAAATAACAGCTTGGCCAGCAAGTTTTGCCGCTGTATCTACTTGCCATAAGCACTTGGCTTCTTGATCACCAATGTTTGCTTGATAGAAACCGGTGTTCACTTCGCCTGCGGAAGTGAGATGCGGGGCACTGGTTGCAAGTTCAACTTCGCGACTCACCGGATCGAATACAGGGAGTTCAAGAGTGCGAGAGTTTGTAAAAATCGCGAGATTGCCCGAGAAGCATGTCGTCAAAGTGTTCAGTGGCGCGAATGCGTCGATTGACCAAGAGTCTTGCAGCGCCTTATCCGGATCCACGTACGCATTTTGGGTGGCCGAGTAAACAAGGGGACCGTTAGAGACTTGTACGGCTTTCAAATCCAAGGTGATGCGCGAGACATCGCCACTCTTGACGACGGACGCAGAAGAGCCTTGCCCGGCATGGCCGATCCAACCGAGCGCGTCGAAATCCGTCACCTTAAAAGTAACTTTGACGTGTAGCTTCGAATCGAGAGTACGCGGCAGGAATGTGGTGGAATTCGAGACCTTTACCTTGCCAATAAATTCCGGAGAAATAGTTTTGTTCTGCGTATTTGTTTCGCAAGGGAACGGAACATTGGATGGTGTGGTGATCCCCGGGGTTTGAATGAGTATGTCCTCCGTGTAGGCGCTCACCGGCCCGTTGATGACTGCGCAACGTGTATCGATAAATGCAGGAGTAAGCCGGATGCGTAGAACGGGTGCCATCGCGCGCTCATCTGTACCCAACGTGCTGATCGTCGAGGAACCCCAGGTATCGCGCGCCAGTTGCACGTCGACAAAGGTCTTGGAACCACTGTCCGGGTTATTAATTCCGGGAAGATCCCACACGTAATTTGATAACGGAAGTTCTGCACTCTTAGTCCCGCGCCCATCCCAGACTGCGTAATTCTTTTGACCGCGCGTTGTTGGGGCTGCAGTCGCGTTCTGCTCGGTTCCGGAGTCTGACACCACTGCAACGGATTCAATGCAATCCGTCGATGCTCCAGTAGCACCGCATGGAGCAAGTGCGATCGGAAGTGAATAAACCAAGTCTTCGGCGACAGCGGCGGGCGTATTGGTGAATGTGGCGGCCATCAAGGCCGCAGCGGCTCCGATTAAGTAACCCTTACGCATGTGCCCAGGGTACCCGCGAGAAGGAGGAGGTGGAAAGGAAGATTGAAAGAACTTTCGGGGTGGAATGAAGAAAGCCCCCGCGCCAGGAGGCACGGGGGCTTTCTCAAGCGAACGCTTTAGGCGTCGATGGTGCGCTTTGGTCCGGTGAACCACTTCTTCACTGAAAGGTGCCAACCGATCCAGAGTGCGAGCAGCGCGCCACCGGTAAGCAGTGGTGCGTAGTTGAGGAACTTCCAATCAAATGATGGATCCCATGGGGTACCCATTGGCGTGGTGGGGAGGATGAAGTAAATGCTGATAATGACGATTTCAGCAACGGCAACTGGTGCCATCCACTTCCACTTATTTCCGAGGTTCCATGAGCCTTGGACGAACTTGTCGCCCATGCGCCAACGGAGCCAGATGGGAATTGCGAATGCGAGGTAGAGACCGATTACGGCAACGGATACCACTGCGTAGAACGCGGTAGGCACCACTACTGGTGCTTCAGCCGTTCCGATGTTTACCTCGACGAGAGCCGGCAAAGTGATGATCATGGCAACAACGGCAGAAGCGATAACAGCGTTAGCTGGCACCTTGCCCTTGTTAAGCGTCGACCACTTCTTAGAACCAGGAACCACTCCATCGCGGCTGAATGCGTAGAGCATGCGTGAGCAGCTCGTCATGCAGGCAGTGGAGCAGAAGAACTGACCGATGGCAGAGATGAGAAGCACTGCGCCAGCAATTTTTGGACTGAGGGCTTGCGCAAAGATGACGGCAACGCCGCCACCTCCAGCAGTGACCTTCTCTGGATCCTGAACTGCGTAAAGGAATGCGAGGAGAAGAATCCAGCCACCAATTGCGGAGTAGAAGATTGACTTCCAGATTCCCTTAGCGGCACCTTGTGATGCGCCATGGGTTTCTTCTGAAAGGTGCGCCGAGGCATCGAACCCGGTGATGGTGTACTGCGTCAGCAAAAAGCCGAGTGGGAGTACGTAGAACCAGAAGCCTCCACTGCTATTGCTTCCGCCGGCGAGGCCAGCAGAGTTATTGACGCGCATGCTGAACATGTCGCCCACGCTCATGTGGTTCTCTGGCACAAACACGAGAATCAAAATCACCGCAGCAGCACCGAATACGTGCCACCAGACCGAGATGTTGTTGATGACCGACATCAAGTGACCGCTGCCGATGTTGAACGCGGAGACCAAAATCAAGATGACGATGAACATGATGAAGACGCGTTGCAGTGAATATCCTTCAGCCCATGATGAACTAAGAGAGGAGAACGCGAGATCAAAGAAGGTTGCGCAGCCGTAACAGACCGAGGCGATAACGGCGAGCAAACCAATGAGGTTGAGCCAACCGGTGTAGTAGCCGGCCTTCGGGCCACCGAGCTTTGCTGCCCACCAGTAGATACCACCCGAGGTGGGGTAGGCCGAGACCAGCTCAGCCATGGTGAAGCCGATGATAAGAATGAATGCCGAGATGATTGGCCAGCCAATCGAGATAGCAACTGGTCCACCGTTATTCCATGCCTGCCCAAAGGTGGTGAAACATCCGGCGAGGATGGAAATGATCGAGAACGAGATCGCAAAGTTGGAGAAGGAACTCCAGCTGCGAGTCAGATCTTGCTTGTACCCAAGTTCGGCGAGATGTTTCTCGTCGTCATGTGTTGAGGTGCTCACTAATCCCCCTGCTAGTCGGGCCGGCATGGTGTCCCTGTGACGGGCGACACTTCCGGACGTTGGAACGATTGAACCGGAAGAGGGCGGAGGAAGGAAGCACCGACAGGTGAATTGCCTCAATTAGATAATTTTTTACCGTTCCCCACGCTCAGGGCGGGTAGCGTGTGAGCATGCCCATCTTGGCGATCGATCAAGGCACTTCCGGCACGAAGGCCCTGGTCGTCGGGGACCGCGGAGAGGTACTCAGCCGCGGGTTTGGCGAAGTGGCCATCCATCACGGGCCGAGTGGGCTGGTCGAATGCGACCCAGATGAGCTCTGGGGTTCCCTCGTTTCCGCCGTTTCGCAAGCTACTTCGACGTCTCCGTCACTTGAGGCGGTAGGGCTGGCTAATCAAGGTGAATCGATCCTGGCCTGGGATCCGCGCACTCTGGAGCCACTCTCCCCAGTCATAGTCTGGCAAGACTCACGGGCTGCTTCACTCTGTGATGACCGACGCGACCACGAGGAATTTGTGCGCGCGCGCACCGGTCTTCAACTCGATCCCTACTTTGTGGCACCAAAGATGAAGTGGCTTCGCGAAAACATGACGCGGGAAGGTGTGGTCACCACTACTGATGCGTGGCTGCATGCAAAACTCACCGGACATTTTGTGACAGATATTGCCACTGCCTCACGAACCCTGCTTCTCGACATCCACACGGGCGCATGGAGTCATGAGCTGCTCGAGCTTTGGGGGTTAGCAAATGAAACCCTCCCCGAAGTAGTTGCCTGCGATCAAATAATTGGAGCCATCACTACGGCCGATCTGCCTTCGCTTCGAGGTGTGCAAGTGTCAGGCGCCATTGTCGATCAACCCGCCGCGCTCTTTGCGCAGTCCTGTGTGATCGCTGGTGAGGCCAAGTGCACTTATGGCACGGGCGCATTCTTGCTGGCGAACATCGGAGCAACGCCAAAGATTTCACAATTCGGTCTAGCAACATCGATTGCCTGGGAATTGCGTGGAGAGCGCGCGCATTACCTTGACGGCCAAGTCTTTACAGCCGCGTCAGCTGTCGCTTGGTTAATCGAAAATGGATTGCTCGAGAGTGCTGAAGCAATCGATTCGTTGCCTCGCGATAGTGGAGGAGTCATGGCGATCTCTGCGCTCGCAGGATTTGGCGCTCCTCGGTGGAAACCATCGGGGAGTGGTGCGATCGCCGGTATCTCACTTGCTTCCACGAAAGATCACATTGCTCGAGCAGTCGTCGATGGTATTGCCGCGCAAGTGACTGAATTGATTGCTGCAATGAATGCCGACGGAGTTGCACTACAACGTTTGCGCGTCGACGGCGGACTCACTCGATCAAAGACGTTGATGCAGATGCAGGCTGATCTCGCGCAAATCCCCGTCGATGTATATCCACATCCAGATGCCACCGCTCTCGGTGTCGCCGCGATCACTCGCCTTGGAGCAGAACCCACTCTTTCAATTGACGAAGCTGTTGCCCCGTGGCGCCCAGTCGCCACCTTCGAACCCGAGTGGAGTGCAGATCAAGCGGCAGAATATATGTCGACATGGAAAGATTTGGCAGATAACGCCCAAGAGAGGAGTGCGCATGGCTAAACGAGTCGCTCCTCACGTGCGCACATTCGACGTGGCCATCATTGGCGCTGGTGTGGTGGGGGCAGCTATCGCTCGTGAACTTGCTCGCTTCGATCTTTCGATCCTGCTTATCGACGCGAAGTCAGATGTGGGTGCTGGTACATCAAAAGCTAATACCGCAATTTTGCACACAGGTTTCGACACGGTCCCAGGGTCGCTTGAATCACGCCTCGTATCTCGAGGCTATTTCTTGCTGCGTGACTATGCGCGTGAAGTGGGCATCTCTTACGAAACGTGCGGCGCGCTGCTGGTTGCCTGGAGTGCCGAAGAGTTCGCGAATCTTTCAAAGATCCAAGAAAAGGCCATTGCAAATGGTTATCTCGAGTCCTATCTCGTAGATGTTGCTGATCTCTACGCAAAAGAACCTCATCTAGGTCCTGGCGCTCTTGGCGCCCTCGCCGTACCAGGGGAGTGGATCATAGATCCGTGGTCAACGACTCTTGCTTACGCGACGCAAGCGAAAGCGGCAGGTGCAGTTCTTCAACTCAGTACTCGCGTCGAACGCATAGCGCAGTCTTCGCATCTGCATACCTTGCACACTTCGCAGGGGGAATTCGAGGCTCGCTATCTCGTTAATGCGGCAGGCCTATATTCCGATGTGATCGATCGCGAGTTTGGCTTTGAAGACTTTGTGGTGACGCCTCGACGCGGGGAACTGATGGTCTTCGACAAGTTGTCTCGCTCTCTCGTCTCTCACATTCTCCTGCCGGTACCTTCGTCGATGGGCAAAGGGGTATTAGTTTCACCCACAGTTTTTGGAAATGTGATGCTCGGACCCACTGCCGAGAATCTTTCGGATAAGAGTGCAACTGAGTCCTCGATCACCGGATTGGCGTTTCTGCAGGAGAAGGGGCGAAAGATCATGCCCGCGTTGCTCGACGAGGAGATCACGGCGATATACGTAGGACTGCGTGCGGCTACAGAACATTCTGATTTTCAAATCTCCCTTCACGCTCCACAACGTTATGTAACGGTTGGTGGCATTCGCTCCACCGGCCTTACGGCATCCATGGCGATTGCCGAACACGTCCGAGATCTACTCACGCAGGCTGGTCTAGATCTTGGTAAGCAAGACGCACTTCCAGCAATTCACATTCCCAGACTCGGTGAAGCTACGTTGCGCCCGTACCAAAATGAGCCACTGATCGCCGCGAACCCTTCATACGGGGAGATCATTTGTCATTGCGAGCGCGTCACACGTGGGGAGATAGTCGCAACACTCGCTTCACCGATTCCACCTCAGGATCAAGCTGGCCTTGGTCGCCGCACGCGTGCCACCTTGGGCCGGTGCCAGGGTTTTTACTGCCATGCAGAAGTGCGGGCTCTCTTGGAGAGCAAAGGTGGTGTGTCATGAAAAAGAGTGAAGTTGATGTACTCATTGTTGGGGCTGGTCCTGCGGGATTAGCTGCCGCGATCGCAGCAAAGCAGAGTGGCTTCGCGCGAGTGCGCGTCCTTGACCGCGAACGCGAGGCCGGCGGAGTCCCACGCCATTCTTTACATACCGGCTATGGCTTACGTGACTTGCATCGGGTCATGAGCGGTCCAAAATACGCTGCACGCTATATATCTAAGGCCCTTGAAGCAGGAGTAGAGATATCAACCTCTACCACTGCACTTGATTGGGCAGGTGATCTCGCGCTTGCCCTGACTTCACCAATGGGCTTGGAAGAAGTGTCGGCATCTCAAATATTGTTAGCTACCGGCGCGCGCGAGCGTGGGCGGAATGCACGCGCCATTGCGGGGACGCGTCCGGTTGGTATTTACACGACCGGTTCACTTCAGCAGTCGGTCTATCTACGCCATCAGGAGATTGGTACGCGCGCAGTGATCATCGGCGCCGAGCATGTGAGTTTTTCCGCTGTGATGACTTTGGCGCATGCAGGTGTGCAGACTGTTGCGATGCTTACGCCGGAGGCTCGCCATCAAAGCTACTTCCCGTTGCACTGGGGAACAGCGCTTCGCTATCGCTACGCCTTGCGAACAAAGACGAAACTCCTTGAAATTCTTGGTCGAGAGCGGGTGAGCGGAGTGCGAGTTGCTACCCCGAGTGGTGAAGAAGTTATTGAATGCGACACCGTCGTCTTTAGCGCAGATTGGATTCCTGATAACGAGTTAGCTCGTCGAGGCAGTTTGCAAATAAGCGAGAGCACCAAGAGTCCGATTGTGAATCATCTCTATGAAACCTCCCGGTCCGGAGTGTTTGCACTCGGGAATTTGCTTATGCCCATAAAAAGCGCCGATCAATGTGCGCTTGAAGGGTCTTCCTTGCTTTCCAAGAATTGGTAAATTTCTGTCGTATCAACACCAGGGAAGGTTCCTGGCGGAAGTGCCGCTAGTAAGTGTGAGTGTGCTCGCGCACTCGGCCACACCATGTCGCGCCAGCGCTCTGACAGGTCAAGTGGTGCCTCGTTGCAACAACGAGGATCAGGACAGGTGGACTTGGTACGTTCTGTGGTTTCGCGCCCTCTAAACCATTTTGAATCAGCAAATCTCACTCCGACAGAGATGGAAAAGGGACCAGCCGAGGTGACTTCGGATTGTGTTGTTGACCAGTAAGTACCGTTGGGAGTGTCCAAATATTGCCAGTAACTCATGCCTGTAGAAGTCTGCGAAAAGACTCGACGAGCGCCAGAGTGGCGACATGCGAGCTGTCCTTCAATACTTCCCAAGGGATCAGCCGGAAAGGCTAGGCCATCATTTTCATACGCCTTATAGATAGTTCCACTCTCGTGCACTCTGACGAAGTCCACCTGAATTCCTAAATGTTCGGTGGCCAAGTTGGTAAATCGGTGAGCGGCCGTTTCGTATGAGACGGCAAACGCATCACGCAAATCTTCAATAGCAATGTACTTACCTTCTTTGGCGCGCTTCAGTAATTGCACTGCAGAAGTCTCTGGAATTAAGAGAGCGGCAGCGAAGTAATTCACTTCCACGCGTTGCTTAAGAAAGTCAGAGAAGCTCGAAGGGGGAGTGTGGCCCAAGATTTGGTGCCCGATAGTTTGCAAGATGATGGTGCGTGGATCGTGTCCACCCCAACCGGAATCCGGAAGGTAGATTCGCATATTCTTTAAATCGGTGAGTGAGCGGGTCGAATGCGGCAGATCATTCACATAGACGAGTTCATACCCAAGATGTTCGACTAATTGATCTACTCCGCGTTCTCCAAGTGGCCCACCGCGGTAATCTAACTCTCTGAGCAATTTCGCTGCTTCGTTCTCAATATCTTTAAAGTAGTTATCACGTTGACGCATTTTGATCCGGAGAGCGGCGTTTGCTCGCCTGGCTTCTTCCGGTGTGGCCGCGGTAACTGCGGAGCGACGTTCCAATTCACGATGCAAACCTGCCATTGACTCCATGACGTCGATTGGAATGGTGGGGCCAAACCGTACCTTCGGAATTCCGCTCCCAATAAAAGTATGTGAGCGCTGCGCATGTTCAAGTTCAATAGTTAATTCGGTACGACGATCAACAGGTGTGGCAGTCATCAATACCTCGATCGTCACACCAAACTCCTTGGCAATCTTGGTGAGCAGCGCCAGTCGAGGCTCGCGTTGCCCCGTTTCGATGAGTGAGAGGTGTGAGGGCGAGGCGCTCACGGCTTTGGCAAGGGATTCCAAGGTGATGTGAGCGCTGCGACGGTGGTGGCGGATACGGCGACCGAGTGCAATCGGATCAAATGAGGAAGAAATCTCGCCACCCCTTCTCTGTTGTCAATTTTCTGATTTATTTACACTTTATTTCCGGGCGTGGCGCAACTATAGGGAAGAAAGTTACTTCTACACAACTATTTCGTCCTACGGCCCCTCTTTCAGATGCCGAGGGCAGAGAGCAGGAGAGTCACGATGAGCCACCTAAAGAGCGCTGCCGATCTCGAGCAAGAGTGGGC
The DNA here is from genome assembly GCA_009702245.1 of Actinomycetota bacterium. Classification (GTDB taxonomy): domain Bacteria; phylum Actinomycetota; class Actinomycetes; order Nanopelagicales; family Nanopelagicaceae. The sequence continues at coordinate 7,161 of WLIL01000016.1, read as the reverse complement.
TACCCACCCTCGTTGGAAGGGCGTAGAACGTACTTACTCGGCCGCCGATGTGGTTCGTCTTCGTGGCACCGTCGTCGAAGAGGCGACACTCGCCCGCCGGGGCGCTGAGCGTCTTTGGAAGGCACTCCAAGAAGAGAAGTTTGTGCGTTCACTCGGAGCTCTCACCGGAAATCAGGCTGTGCAGATGGTGCGCGCCGGACTCCAAGCGATCTACCTTTCGGGGTGGCAGGTAGCCGCTGACGCTAATCTCTCCGGCCAGACCTACCCCGATCAAAGCCTTTATCCTGCGAACTCCGTTCCTGCGGTAGTGCGTCGCATTAACAATGCTTTTACCCGCGCAGACCAAATCGCCTGCTCGAACGGCGACAACAGCATCGATTGGTTTGCACCCATTGTGGCCGACGCCGAAGCTGGTTTTGGTGGCGCCCTCAACGCTCTTGAATTGATGAAGGGCATGATCGTTGCCGGTGCCGCAGGTGTGCACTGGGAAGATCAGCTCGCTTCTGAGAAGAAGTGTGGTCACCTCGGTGGCAAAGTTTTGATCCCCACCGCGCAACATGTGCGCACTCTCAATGCTGCACGTTTAGCTGCTGACTTACTTGATGTGCCTTCGATCATCATTGCGCGCACAGATGCGCTCGCTGCAGACCTCATCACCAGTGATGTAGATCCACGTGATGCCAAGTTTGCGACGGGGGAGCGCACTTCTGAAGGTTTCTACCGTGTCCGCAATGGTGTGGAGCCCGTTATCGAACGCGGTTTAGCCTATGCGCCGTACTGCGATTTGATCTGGGTAGAGACTGGTACTCCAGATCTAGGCCTCGCACGTGAATTCGCCCAAGAACTGCATAAGCAATATCCCGGAAAGATGTTGGCTTACAACTGTTCTCCCTCGTTTAACTGGAAAGCAGCGCTCTCTGACAAGGAGATCGCTGGATTCCAAGACGAGCTTGGGGCATTGGGTTACAAGTTCCAATTCATCACTCTTGCTGGCTTCCATTCGCTGAACTACGGCATGTTTGATTTGGCACAGAAGTATTCGACTGCAGGAATGACTGCTTATGTCGAGTTGCAAGAGGCGGAATTTGCTGGTGCAAAGCGCGGATACACCGCAGTGAAACACCAAGCGGAGGTCGGCACCGGTTACTTTGACTTAGTAGCTACAGCTATCAACCCGCAGAGCGGCACCTTGGCTCTTTCGGGTTCTACAGAAGAAGAGCAATTCCACTAAAGCCCAGGTTTGGGAGAATGCGATCGGTGAGGGCTATGCCACGTTTCTGTTGATGATGGTGTAGTTCTTTCCGGTTGCATCCGGTTTCGTGACTGCGCAGACTGCACGGTTTTGATACTTATCGAATTCACTGCCTGGATCAGCAAAGAACCAAGCAAGATAGAGCGAATTGGTATCTCCCAATTTGGTGGGAGGTAACTTTCCGTAAATTTGCTCATAGGCTGTATAACACACAGCACCTACATCCTCGCTCTTTGCCGTACTTCCTTGTGAAGGATCGACATCTCCGGTGTAAATCACTTCGAGGTGATGTGGCTGCGCGCAATCAACTTCAAAGAAGCTCTTTATTTTGTTCACATCACTCACTGGAATCGATTGCGATGCGGCGGCGTCGATGGAGTAGCACCCTTCTTCAACTTCGAGATAGAAGGTTCCATTTTGGTAGGTGCCAGTTGACCCTGTGGCATCGATCACTTCAACTTCTTCCCGCAGATGCCCACCGGGGAGCCAGACGAAGAGGGCGGTGGCAGCCACTCCGGCGATCGCGACTAAGGCGGCAGAGCTAAAGATATAAGTGAGTTTCTTTTTCACCGGGGTACTCCTTTCGCGCGTGCAGAAGCGTAAATCTATTGAGATCTGACAGATTCACCGAATTCTTGGAGCGGATGACCGGGATCGAACCGGCATGGCCAGCTTGGAAGGCTGGGGCTCTACCATTGAGCTACATCCGCATGTTACGCCTCAAATCGTACCGGCTCGCGGGGGTGAATGAGTCCCACCAAATCTGCCCTAGACTTTCCAGGCGCCACGGGGCGTAGCGTAGTGGCTAGCGCGCCTGCTTTGGGAGCAGGAGACCGGGAGTTCGAATCTCCCCGCCCCGACCAATAGAAGGAAACCCCCTCCGCGCCAGTGCGAAGGGTTTGGAAATAAGGAGCACGCAGTGAAGAGCGACGTCACGACCCTTTCCCCGACCCGTGTCCGACTCGACATTGAAGTCCCATTCGCAGAACTCGATAGCCACATCGCCGAGGCGTACAAGGCAATCTCCAAGCAAGTCAATATTCCCGGTTTTCGTAAGGGCAAAGTTCCCAACACTTTGATTGATCAACGCTTTGGTCGCGCATACGTGCTTGAAGAAGCGATCAATAAATCAATCCCTGTTTTCTACGCACAAGCTGCCCGCGAAAATGAAGTGCGCGTTGTGGGACGTCCAGAAGTTGATCTCACAGAGCTCAATGAAGGAAACTTCATAAAGTTCACTGTTGAAGTCGACATTCGCCCAGAGATCGTTCTTCCAGACTTTGCAAAATTGGAAGTTACTGTTGACGACGCAATCGCAACCGACACTGAAATTGACGAGCAGGTCGATGGCTTGCGCGCACGCTTTGGAACTCTCACGGCCCTTGATCGCGCCGTACAGGATGGAGATTTCCTCTCGATTGATTTGGTCGCAAGCATCGACGGCGTAGAAGTCGAAGACGGTATCGCTCGCAATATTTCTTATGAAGCCGGTACGAACCGCATGATCGATGGCTTAGATGATGCGATTCGCGGAATGTCAGCTGGCGAGACGAAGTCTTTTGCAACCACGCTCCTTGGTGCGCACGAAGGACAGACTTCTGAAGTAGCAGTCACTGTTCATAGCGTGAAGGAGCGCATCCTCCCCGAGCTCAACGACGAATTCGCGGCGCTTGCAAGTGAGTTCGACACTTTGGTTGAACTTCGTGCAGACGTGGTCGAGCGAATGAAGCGCCTCAAAGCCATGGAACAAGGCGCCCAAGCGCGCGACCGCCTCTTAGAACAACTCCTTGAGACTATGGATATTCCGCTTCCAGAAGGTTTGGTTGAGGAGGAAATCCACTCCCACCTCGAAGGAGAAGGTCGACTCGAGGATGCTGAGCATCGCGCAGAGGTCAATACCGAGGTGCGGCAATCACTTAAGTCCTCCTTCTTGCTCGATGCAATCGCCTCCGCCGAAAAGGTGGAAGTAACCGATGCTGAGCTCTCCGAGTACCTCATGCGCAGTGCCATGCGTTATGGCATGAGTCCAGATGAGTTCACTCAACAGCTGGTGCAATCTGGCAATCTCACGGCAGTTTTTAGTGAAGTTGCTCGTGCCAAAGCGATGGCGACCATCCTCGAGCGCGTAAAGGTTAAAGATGCATCCGGCAAGGTCGTTGACCTCGCGGCGCTTCGCCCCACTCCTGCCCTCGAGGATTAATTCCGACCTCCGTGAGTGGCCTTCCGCTTGCGCCGTGAGCGAACAGAGCCCACCTGGGGAAGTAATCTTGCGCCAGCATTGTTAGGGTCAGAGTAGACGCGTGTGGCGTAGCAGAAATGTAGGAGGAGAGAGATGGCATCTCAATCAAGCATCACATCCGCAGCAGCGATGGGCGGACTCGATGACAACGTGTATGACCGTCTCTTGCGCGAACGTATTATTTTCTTGGGTGCAGTAGTCGAAGACAAAATGGCTAACGCAATTTGTGCTCAGATGCTGCTACTGGCTGCCGAAGACCCTGAGAAGGATATTTATCTTTACATCAATTCACCCGGTGGATCAGTCTCTGCTGGTATGGCCATCTACGACACCATGCAATACGTGAAGAACGATGTAGCAACCGTTGCGATGGGTCTAGCTGCTTCAATGGGTCAATTCTTGCTCTGTGCTGGTGCGCCTGGAAAGCGTTACGCCCTTCCTCATGCACGCATCATGATGCACCAACCATCCGGTGGTATCAGTGGCACTGCATCAGATATTAAAATTCAAGCAGAACAAATGATGTACACCAAGCGCAAGATGGCTGAGCTTATTGCCGAACACACTGGTCAAACCCAAGCGCAGATCGCCGAAGATTCCGATCGCGATCGTTGGTTTACCGCAGAAGAAGCTGCCGAGTACGGTTTTGTAGATAGCGTGGTGCGCAGTGCGCGCCAAGTTGAAGGAAATGGTGGAACATCGAAATGAGTGACTTCTTAGGAATGGACCGCCAGATGAATCAGAGCAACTCTCATGAAATAACTTCGCGCTACATACTTCCGCAAATCGAGGAGCGCACCGCATACGGGTACAAGCGCCTCGACCCGTACACCAAGCTCTTCGAAGAGCGCATCATCTTCTTGGGTCAAGGAATCGATGACACTGTTGCCAACGACGTGATGGCCCAGTTGTTGACCCTTGAGTCGATGGATCCGGATCGCGACATCATGATGTACATCAATTCACCTGGCGGATCGTTCACAGCGCTCACCGCGATCTACGACACGATGCAATTTGTCCGCCCAGACATTTCTACCGTTTGCCTCGGTCAGGCCGCCTCGGCTGCTGCGATCCTTTTGGCCGGTGGGGCCAAGGGCAAGCGCTATGCATTGGCGAACTCACGCATTCTGATCCATCAACCCTCAACAGAAGGTGGTGGGCAAGGTTCAGATATCGAGATCCAGGCCCGCGAGATCGCACGTATGCGTGATCTTCTTGAAACCATGCTTGAAAAGCACTCCTCACGAAGCATTGAAGAGATCCGTCGAGATATCGAACGCGACAAGATTCTCACCGCCGAGGAGGCCGTGGAGTATGGCCTCATCGATCAGGTCTTCACCTCTCGCAAGGCGAACGCCACCAAGTAAGAGGCTCTGTACTACTTCGCGCTGTACTACTTCGCGCTGTGCTACTTCGCTAAGGGCGAACAACCTCGAGCAATAATTCCCCTGCGGGAGCGGGCGTCCACCCCTACTCTTAGAGTCTGCACTCTGCACCCCGCAGTAGGCACACTCTCCCAATCGGGAGCTACTTCCCGGAGGTTCCACATGACGCGTATCGGCGAGAGCGGCGATCTCCTCAAATGTAACTTCTGCGGGAAATCTCAGAAGCAGGTCAAGAAATTAATTGCTGGCCCTGGCGTTTATATCTGCGATGAGTGCATTGATCTGTGTAACGAAATCATTGAGGAAGAGATTGAGCAAAAGTCCTCACTCGGACTCAAGGAACTTCCTAAGCCCACTGAAATTTTCGCGTTCCTCGATGATTACGTCATTGGTCAAGAGCGTGCCAAGAAGTCACTTTCAGTCGCGGTCTATAATCATTACAAGCGAGTACAAGCGGGAGAGAGCAAGGTTCGCGAAGATGGCGTGGAGCTTGCCAAAAGCAACATTTTGCTCCTAGGCCCTACGGGCTGTGGCAAAACGCTGTTGGCACAAACTTTGGCGCGCATGCTCAATGTGCCTTTCGCTATTGCAGATGCCACCGCACTTACTGAGGCCGGATACGTGGGTGAAGATGTTGAGAACATCTTGCTCAAGCTCATCCAAGCAGCTGATTTTGATACCAAGAAAGCCGAAACTGGGATTATCTATATAGACGAAATCGACAAGATCGCTCGCAAGAGTGAGAACCCTTCGATTACACGAGATGTCTCCGGCGAAGGAGTGCAGCAAGCACTTCTTAAAATCCTTGAAGGCACTACCGCCTCGGTTCCTCCACAAGGCGGACGCAAGCACCCACACCAAGAGTTCCTACAGATCGACACCACCAATATTCTCTTCATTGTCGGTGGAGCCTTTGCGGGCCTCGAGAAAATTATTGAACAACGCACAGGTACAAAAGGCGTCGGTTTTGGTGCCACGCTCGTCGGCGTTGCAGAGCGCGAAGCGACCGATATCTTCTCCCAAGTGATGCCAGAAGATCTTCTTAAATTTGGCATGATCCCAGAGTTCATTGGGCGCCTCCCGGTACTCACCTCTGTGGAGAGTCTCGATCGCGAAGCCTTGATGCGGATTCTCAACGAGCCAAAGAACGCATTGGTGCGCCAGTACTCGCGCTTATTCGACCTTGACAATGTCGAGCTTGAATTTAATCAAGATGCTCTCGAAGAGATCGCTGACCAAGCCATTAAGCGGGGGACCGGTGCCCGTGGACTCCGTGCCATTTTGGAAGAGATCCTGCTCTCTGTCATGTTTGAAATCCCCAGTCGTACCGATGTGGCGAAGGTAATCGTCACTCACGAGTGTGTGCGGGACCGAGTGGCCCCTCTCACGGTACTTCGGGATGGCCCCAAGCGTGATCGGCGCGAAAAGAGCGCCTAACTCTCGTTAGACTCATCTGCATGTCAGCCACCGAGCTCCCCACCCACTTTCTTCCGAGTGAGAGCGAACCTGCGCTCTACGCCAAGTGGGTAGAGAACGGCTACTTCACCGCCAACGCTTCTTCGAGCAAGTTGCCTTACACAATCGTGATCCCACCTCCGAATGTCACTGGCTCACTACACATTGGCCATGCCCTTGATCACACGCTCCAAGACATTCTTATTCGTCGTAAGCGGATGCAAGGATTTGAGGCACTCTGGCTTCCGGGCATGGACCATGCAGGTATTGCTACGCAGAACGTGGTCGAAAAGCAACTGGCAGCAGAGGGGCTCTCACGCCATGACCTCGGCCGTGAAGCATTTGTCGAAAAAGTATGGAAGTGGAAAGCCGAGTCTGGCGGCGCAATCCTCGGCCAGATGAAACGCCTCGGAGATAGTGTCGACTGGTCTCGTGAAGCATTCACCATGGATGCCGGGCTGTCACAAGCTGTACTCACCATCTTTAAACGTCTTTACGATGCTGGTCTCATATATCGCGCCGAGCGCATCATTAATTGGTGCCCTCGTTGCCTCACTGCCTTGAGTGATATCGAAGTTGACCATCACGACGATGAAGGTGAGTTTGTTTCGGTTCAATATGGCGAAGGCGATGCGGTTATCACGGTGGCAACTACTCGCCCAGAGACGATGCTTGGTGATGGTGCGGTTGCCGTGCACCCGGAGGACCCTCGCTACCAACACATGATCGGAACAGAAGTCCTTCTTCCTCTGGTAAACCGCATGATCCCGATCATTGCTGATGAATTAGTTGAACAAGATTTTGGAACTGGTGCCGTCAAAGTAACAGCT
>WLIL01000159.1 GCA_009702245.1 Actinomycetota bacterium | reverse complement strand
GGACTCTCCCAGGATGCTAACCCCAACGATATTTCAGTGCGGTTATTCCGCTTGATTGACTCAAGTAATTGATGTGTTGCTTCCACAGGATCGTTGCGAAATCCAAGCGCTCTGGCAAAAACGTTTGTGCTACCAGTGGGGATGATCCCCAGTGCGGCACCGCGCGATTTACCGGTACTGAAATCAATCAGGCCGTTGCAGACTTCGTTCACGGTGCCATCTCCACCGCAAGCGATCACTAAATCGGCATCGAGTGCGGCGGCTAATGCCACACCGTGTCCACGCGCATCGGTCTCCACCACCTCGAGGTCGAGTTCGGAACGGAGGGCTCGTTCCACCACGCGTTGGGTAGCGCTGCTGGCACCCGTAGATTGGGGGTTGATCACTAGTAGCGCGCGCATAAATACAGGCTAGCCTTTTCCTGTGACCCCCAGCGAATCATCGAGCGAATCATCTAGCGAATCATCTAGCGAATCAACGAACGAATCGGCCAGAATGCGCCCGCCGGTCTCGATTCTGCCCCGGTGGACGGCTGCGCTCCTGGGCGTCGAAATACTTGCTCTGCTCGTGTTGGCTCTCTCCTTCACCTACTTCTTGCTCACGGGGTCACCTCGGCATCTTGCGGCAGCGATTTTTGAGATTGCGCTCTTCCTAGCCGGTGCTGTGGGACTGTTATATGCCACCAAGGGAATGCGAGAAGGGCGTCACTTTGGAAGGTCACCCTCGATCGTGGCAAATATCATCGCGCTACCAATCGCATATTCGCAGGGACAAGCGGGCAATTATTGGATCGCGATTCCGCTCGCATTAATTGCACTTGCAGTTATCTATGGAGTCTCCAGGACTCTTCGTGGGGAAAGTAAGTAAGTGTCATGAGTGAGTGGAGTGATGGGCTCACTGGTTTAGATACGGCCCCATTTTTTCGAGAACACATCACTTCCTTGGTCTCTAGAAGATCAGCGCAATTTCAACCCATTCTCTATGGTGTGAGCGAAGTGGTGGGTTTTCAGAAGCTGGTGGACGAGCGCTCGCTCTCATTTGGAGACGCATTACTCGTAAGTATTTCCCATCAAGCTCAATTACTTGTGCGTTCCGGAGATCGAGTGGGCAGGCTCGGGAGAGACCACTTCGGATATGCGTTGTTAGCCGCTAGCCAAGTGGAAGCTTCGGCGTGTGAGGAGCGGTTACGCGCTTCTTTGACTCACCACGTCTTTGATTCTGAAGAGTTTGAATTACTGTTTGCATTCACCTGGATTGGCGATAGCGCAAGAAAGCTTGCTGAAATCGAATACGACGTAGATGTAGCGCTCTCGCTGCAGCACATCACGTCTGACTAAGGCTTACTGAGAAAAACTCTCTAATTCCTCGCCATCGAGGCGAAATACTGTCCAATCTGACATTGGCCTAGCACCGACGCTCTTGTAGAACTCGATTGCTGGTGCGTTCCAATCGAGTACCCACCATTCAAGGCGGGTATATCCACGTGCCACACAACGAGCAGCCAACGTCTTGAGGAGCGCCTTACCCACGCCTTGTCCACGACGATCGGGCTTGACGTAAAGATCCTCCAGATAGATGCCGTGCCGACCCCGCCATGTTGAGTAGTTGATGTACCAGACCGCAAAGCCGATTACCTCAGTGCCGTCGACTGCTACATCTCCGAAGAGGTAAGGCGCCTCGGCAAAGAGTGCGGCTTCTAAGTCGGCATGAGTAGAGAGGACGCTCTCCGGGCTCTTCTCATAAATGGCGAGATCAATAATGAGCTGATGGATGGCTGGCACGTCTAAAGGTTCCGCAGGGCGAATATGCATTCACTAAGTGTATTCATTTGACCGGCTTTTCTGGTGGGCGGTGGATGGCTGGCGGCTAGCGGGCTCGCTGGCATCCACCATCTGGGGATGGAAAACGCTGAGTTGTTGGGCGAGCTCGCTCCGTTGATGGCAGACGCCACGATTGAGGAGATCTGGATCAATTCCCCTACCCGCATTTTTGTGGCACGCGCCGGGCGACCGGAACTTACTCCGCTGGTGATGTCTACCCAACGGGTGACCGAATTGGTGGAGCGGCTCTTACTCCATTCGCATAGACGAGTCGATCTCTCGCATCCTTTTGTTGATGCCACATTGCCCGACGGAAGTCGTCTCCACGTAGCCATACCGACCGTGACTGCGAAGCACTGGGCGATAAATATTCGTAAACATCTTGTGAAGGCGCACTCACTGGCTGATTTAGAAAAACGTGGCGTAATTTCACCTGATCAAACAGCGCAATTATTGAGTTTGATCATGGAAGGGAAATCAATCTTGGTCAGTGGGGGAACGCATACCGGTAAAACTACGATGCTCAACGCATTGCTCTCTGAAAGCCCACCTGACAATCGCGTGATCACCATTGAAGAGGTATTCGAATTAGATCCACATGTGCGTGACTTGGTCGCACTTCAAACGCGAGAGGCGACACATGGAGGAGAGGGCGCTATTGACCTCCGTCGATTAGTCAAAGAAGCGCTGCGTATGCGTCCTTCTCGAATTGTGGTGGGCGAAGTTCGAGGCGCTGAAGCACTCGATCTCTTAATCGCATTGAACGCCGGAATACCGGGAGCTGCAAGTATTCATGCGAACTCGGCCGAAGAGGCAATTGAGAAATTGAGATTACTCCCGTTGCTCGCTGGTGAGAACCTCCCACTTAATTTTATCAACTCACTTATTGGGAGAGTGATTGATGCGGTTGTTCATTTAGAGATTGATGCGGAGAGCGGTGACCGATTTGTATCAGAAATTATGAGTATCGACTGGTGTGACGGTTCAATGCAGTACTCGCATCGCCGCCGTCGGTCGCAGGTGTCTTGATGAAGAGTTCCAAGATTCACGAGAGTGCGAAAGTAATTCCAGAACGTGAATGGCCGGCAACTTTTGAGTACCTCGCCTCCAACCTACGAAGTGGCATGCCCATTCCACAAGCGCTCTCGGCGCTGGCTGAACGCGGGAGCGATGAAATGAAGGCCATCTTCCGAAACGTGCGGCGCGATCTTGCATTAGGTATGCCCCTGGAGGCGGCAACCTACTTACTGAAGAAGAGTCACCATGGTGATCGGCTTCGGCATATCTTGCTCCTCGGCCGCGAAGTGGGGGTGGATCATCTCCCTGAGCTTCTCCTCATCTCGGCGCGCTTTATTCGTCGCGATATTGAGGTGAAGGAGGAAGTGAAGGTTCGACAAGGCTGGGTACGAAATGGTGCGCGGCTGGGGCTGGTTGCGCCGTGGGCGATCTTGCTCTTACTCATGACTCGATCAAGCACTAGAGCGGCGATGTTTACCGCCACTGGTGGCGTAGTAATCGCTTCTGGGGCAGGGGCATGCGTCGTTGCGGCGTGGTGGATGAAACGTGCCTCGCAAATCCCTGGGATCAACTGATGTCTCTTCTCTTGGCCGTTGTCCTACTGGCTACGGGACTTACGATGAACGCAACTAATCGCCACGATACAGAGAAGTGGATGATGCAGTCGCTCACCCCTTTTATTCGTGAAGTAGATCCCTTCCTACTAGATTCGACACTAGTTGATCAATCGCTTTTAAGATCTGCTGGCATCATCACGCTTGAAGAGCAGCGCGCACATTTCAAGACTCGAAGGCAGACAGTGGGAATCGGCGCCGTTGTTGGGGCTTTAATTTCGTTAGTAGCGAATAGCGCACTTCTCACGATCATCT